>JAISQC010000176.1 GCA_031274465.1 Synergistaceae bacterium
ACGGTCACGGCGTACACCCCAAGGTCGGACAGGTATGTCCCGTACGCCGCGCCTATCGCGCGGGCGGTCTCGTCGGTCAGCTCGGCGTCCGCCAGCCCCCTGATGTCGTATTCCCTGAAAATGTTGTGCGGAACCTGTGGAATCTTAATCATCGCGTTCTCTCCCCTCTATGTTGGGAACTGCTGATTAAATAACCTTTTGGCTGCAATGGGCGTATTCGCCCCCCCTCTGCGTGCTTGCCATAAAAATGGTCCTCGACGTAGCTCTGCTACGCCTGTGGCCATTTTCACGACAATCGCTTTGACGGAGAACGAATCCACTCCATTTCGCCGAAAAGAACATTTAATCAGCAGTTCCTTAGCATTAACGCGCATATAGCTTTCTACCCTGTTTTGGCATCCAATAGAAAATAAAAAGCGCCGCCAACGCCAGAAACGCAAACAGCGCGAGCAAGCCGAACGCGCGGCCGGTCCCCATGGCCGGCGTCAGATATCCGACGAGAAGCGGGGTCACGGCCCAGCCCGCGTCGTACAGCAGAAGGGCGCTTGCCGTCCCTTTCGGCCTGAGCTGCGGAGGAAGCACGTCGCTGACGGATGCCAGCATCATCGGGAAGCCCGCGCCTATCCCGATGCCGAAGATGCCCCCGCATATCAGGAAGGCCCGGTTCGACGGAGATATCGAGACGGCCATGAACGCCCCTGCCATCAGCATCCCGCAGGGGGCGAGGCAGAACGCTCTGGGGAGCGAGTTCAGCAGTTTCGCCCCGCCTAAGCGGACGATGAGGGCTGTGACCGAGCAGCTCGCCAGAAAGTAAGACGTCACTAGGCCGCGATCTGCGGCGAGAAGCGACACCGATACCGCCAGAGCGTCGGCGAGCGCCATGGCCGTGCTGGTGGCAGCGAGCATCACGAATGGCCTGTTCGACAGCAGGTCGCTGTACTTCCCCCAAGAACCCGCATTGTTTCCTGCGGCCCGATCCCCCTCGCCGATGCGCCTGCCGAGCAGGAAACAGGCCACGCACAGGATCGGGCCGATCGCGAGATATGCCGCGAGGCATCCCTTCAAGACCAGCCATTCGCCAATCGGCGTCACCGTCGAAGTCGGCAGGATCCCTCCGGTTCCCGTTATCGCGTACGCGCTTCCCCTTATCTTCTCGGTCACGTGGAGCGCCTGATACGAGAAAAGCCCGATGGTGAAAACGCCGTACGCCGCGCCGGACAGCAGACGCCCCGCCACCAGCAGAGGGACGCTGCGAGCGGCGAACAGCACCGCGCAGCCCGCGAAGCCGACCGCGCTCCCCACCGCGAGCGTGCGGCGGATGCCCAGATTTTCTATCATCCACCCGCCGACCGGCCGGCAGAGCATTATGGCGATGAAAAAGCTCCCGAGTATCAGCCCAGTGGTCTGCGGCGTGAATTCATACTGACGCAGCACCGTCCCGTATATGAAATAAATCTGCTCGACGCAGTTCATGGCGTAGAGCGGCAGGAATATCGACAGGAGCAGCCTCGGCCCGTCCTTGAGCTGCGGCATTTTAACCGGCATTTTTTTCCGTTCCCGTCCCGTTGCCGGGCGGCCTGATTTTTTTCTCAAGGCGGGCCTTCCTGTGCTCCATCGACCTGATCATGGCGATATTGGCGGACGATCCACCGTAGAGGCGCTCACTCTTCAGGACGCGGAGCGCTTCGTTTACGTGATCCAGCGCCCTCGCCGGCGACATGAAGCGGTGCTCTTCGAGTTTCGCGAGTTCCTCCAGTGCGCCTGCGGCGGCGCCGCCCGCAGTGCGCGCGCTCTGCCGGTGGCCGATCTCCGCGAGCGCGCGGGCGAAATATTTCCGGGCGGTTTCGTAGTCCTGGTTTTTTTTCGCAAAATGGGCCGCGCGCAGCGTCGCGTGAACTCTGGACGCTGGGTCGCCGGAGTCCATCGCCATGCCCCACAGTGACGACGCGCGCTCATTGCGCCCCATGCGAAGCCAGATGTCGCCCGCCCGCAGCAGCTCCCTGCCGTCGCTCGACTCGCCGCACAGGGCTCGCGAGGCGTGGCAGTAAAGCGAGGCGAGCGAGGCGATATCCAGCCTGTTGTGATAGAACACGCCGCGCAGCGAAGACGCGTCCCCGCTGTGCAGGTATTGCAGGTAAAGCCCCGGTATCATCGATCCAGGGATGTCCTCCCCGCTCCTTTTCACCCCGAGGACGTGTTTTTCCACGCTGCCAAGGGAGCATGATTCCAGATATCCCCTGTAGAGCCGGCGCGATATGTGGAGAAGGTCGATGTGGGGGAACGACTCCCAGTGGGGGCGCCGCCGCGCCAGTATGTGGCGCGTCAGGAGGATTGGTATGTCGAAGGATCGCCCGTTGTACGTGGCGAGCGTGGCGCCCTCCGGGATGCCCGAGTTTATGGCGTCGAGCCACTGCGCCTCGTAGGCGGGGCTTTTAAGGAAATACTGAGCGACTTTGAAATATTCGCCGCTCGTCGTCCCAAGCCCGCACAAAAACGCGTATGTCCCGGTCCCTCCCGAAAGCCCCGTAGTCTCCAGATCGAGAAACACGACGCTGCCCTTCGCGCCGAGGTGCCTCATGACCTCCATGCGGTCCGGGTTGCCGATCGCGGCTCGCCCATAGGCCTCCTGCGCCCAATAGCGGGTCTCAGTTCGATAAACGCCGTCTGCCACCCACTCCCCGTCGGGGAGGTCTCTGACCGCGTCTTCCGCGCGCCCATGGCGCGCTTGTTTTTTTTCGCTTATGGCAGCCGCGTCATTGCCGAATAATCTGTCGAATTTTCCCATTGCGCCTCTCGTTCGCGTATGGCCCCTTCACGCGCCAAAATATTGTATCATCATTTTCTTGCTCCGCCCGTGCCCGGGCATCCATCTTCAGCTAAAATATAGTATAGTTATGCGAAGCGGTTTCCCGGAAACTGCGCCGATATATGGAGGGGTTTGCATGGATGCGGGGTTTGGGATGAAAACGTATATAATCGTGAAAGGATATGTCGATGCGAAGGACGAGCGCGGCAACGCCTTGTACGGCACCATCTTGGGGCTGGTGTCGCGGCGGGATATAAAATACCTGAGCGTCATGTTCTCGCGGGACAAGATTCCAAAATCGATGGAATGGAATGACTTGCTGGCCGCGCACAAGGACAAGGGGGACTCCGAAGAACGCGACCCTGCGATCGTCCGCCGCGAGGATGGGCTGCTGCAATACCTCGACCATGCCGGCGTCTTGAACGTCATCGCCAAGAACCACAACACGAAACAGGCGGAGCAGTCCATCAGCAGATACTGCATGGAGAGCCTCCAGTTGAAGGCTATTTCGCTGGTGGAGTATTTGGACGCTTCGGACGACGACATATCCGTTTTCGAGGCGGAGAAAGCCGCCGAAGCCGGCCCTTGGGACGATTCCGGCGGCGAGGGCGCTCCATCCGACCAGGACGGGGACGGGAGCGCCGACGAAGCCGAATCTGAGAATGCTCCTAAAGGCAGGGACGAGATAGCGGTGAGGTGCGACCCAATCCTCGACCCTGTGAACGGAGTCGCCATGAATGAATTGAACGTCGGGGAGCGCATTCTCGCGAAATTGCCCGGGGACTCGGTGTTTTTCAAACTCCTGTCCAGAAACATCCGCGGCTTTGACGGCGTAGTCATGGCTGAAATCACCGGCATACTCCTGAACGAGCTGGGCACCGCCACCATCAGCCTGTCGCTCTCCGAGGGAATATCGGGTGTGATGAAGCTGTCGGGTAAGATCAGGGTGAAGGTGGCCCCGGCGCATGGCGACGGCCATGCCAGCCGTCCTCGGATGGACATTCCGCCGAGCTTCGTCTTCGGCCTTGCGTCAGTCGTGATAGTCCTGTCCGCCATTGCGATACTGTATTACATTTTGATGTGATTCGGGCGGCGCGGTAAAATGGGATACGACGGGTTTTCCAAAAACTGCAACGTCCTAAAATGCGCCATCGACGGGCATGACTCTGGCGGCAAGCCGATTTACGGCATGTTTTTAGGGATCGCCGGCGCGAACGGGATCATATATCACGGCGAGCTGTTCTCGCGCGACCCCATAGACGCTGAGTCCTCCCTGTCGAAACTGTACTCGTTGCTTTCGTCGCCGCGCCCCGGGCAACGCCTAGAAGACCTGTCGAAATACGAGGAATCGCTGGCCGCCTTCATGATTTCGTCGGGCTTTCTGGAAAACGAGAAAAGCTTGGCCGACCCCAAGTCGATCGAACACAAAATAACGTATTTCTGCTCGTCGGCCCTCTCCATCAGCGCCATCTCGTTCCTCGATCTCCAGGAAATGAGCATGAAAGAGCTTTATCTCATCATCCCGGCACTGAAGGGATCTGACGATCCGCAAGGGGAAGCTGGCGAAGGCGAGGCCGAAGCTGAATGGTATGAAGAAGAGCCGAGTGGCGGGGGGGCGCGCAACGCTTCCGATGTCGTGGTCGCCTGCGATCCGGTCTTGGATCCGCTGGCGGGGGAGGCGATCAGCGACCTCTCCCCCGGCGACGTCATATGCTGCCGGATGAACGAGAACTCGGTCTTCCGCTCGCTCATGAACAAAGTCTCCCAGGATTTTGACGGAGTGGTCTCAGGCGAGGTCTGCGCTGTGCAGTCGAACGACGTCGGAACGGCTGTGGTGGCTTTGAAGCTATCCGATGGAGTGAGGGGGGTGCTCAAGGCAGCCGGCGCCGTCCGGGTCAGGGTAGTGTCGAAGAAGCTCTCCGAGGCCGTGCAAAACGCGCGCGACTCCGACAGGGCGCTCGCCCTCGCAATCGCGGGTCTGGTGGGTTTCCTCTGCACGATGGCTGTTCTGGTGCACTTCCTGTCTTAGTCAGCCGCTTTTTTTAGTTTATCCCCAAGAGCGCGATCCATATTGGGATGGTGACCGTCGAGAAAACGGTAGTCACCGCTATTATCTCGCACGCGTACAGCTCGTCGAGTCCCATGCCGGCGGCGAGTATGAATGTGTTCACCGCAGTCGGCATCGACGCTATGATCACCGCCACCTGCAGGAACGTCCTGGGGACGGGCCATATCAGCAAAAAAGCCCAGGTTACTGCGGGGTGCAGGACGAGCTTTATCAGCGCGTCGTGCCACGCGTTCCTGAGGGCGGACGCCAGATTGGAGATCTCGAGGCTCATCCCGAGCGAGACGAGCGCCACGCCGGTCGCCATGTCCGCGACGAGCTTCATCGAAACGAGCAGCGTCTGCGGAACTGGAATTTTGAGCTGCGCCGCCGCGAGGCCAAGGAGGCTCGACGTGACGAGAGGGTTTTTCAGCGCCCTCGCGGCTATATCGCGCGCTGCTTTTGTGGATATCCCTCCCGAATATACGACCTCGCCCCATATTATGGATATCAGGTTATATCCCGGCAGGGCGACCGCAAGATATACCGACGCCGCCTCCATTCCGGCGTTACCAAGCGCCAGCACGGAGGCGGGGAGCCCTAGGTATACGTTGTTGGACCGAGCGGCGGCCATGACGGAGAGCGCCTGTCGCCCGCGATCCCCCCTGTGCGTGACGAAGGCCGATATGAGAAGGGTTATCAGAGGCAGCGCCGCCATAGCCGCATATGCGGACAGAAACATATTCCCGTGCCCCGATATGTCCCCGCCCGCCAGATACGTGGTCCGAAACAGCAGGGCGGGAAGGACGATCCAGTAGAGGAGCCTGGTCAGCCTCTCCCTGTCGTGGCCGGTCATGAAACCGGTCGCGCGGAGCGCCATGCCCAAAACTATCACGAGAATCAGCGGAGCGATTATGAAAATACCCTTCACTTCTTCGCCTCCCCAAAGAACATCTTCTCATGATAACATAACCGCATCGGAAATGCGTTTGCGTTTGGGGGGTGGCATTATGGACAGCAACGCGCGCGGGGGGAGATTCAAGCTCGATGTGCAGAACTTGGCGCCGTCTACGCGAATCGACCTGTCTAGGGTCGGAGTCACCGGGTTGAAGCGGATTTTGCGCCTGAAGCGGGACATCCGCGCCGGGCGCGGCGCGCACACCATGTTTTTCGCCGAGATGGACATGTTCGCCTATCTAGGGTCGGAGCGCTCCGGGGTGCATATGTCGCGTTTCATAGAGAATATTGAGGACATCGCGGCGCAGGTATCGTCGGGCGTGTCGCCGGACATCGAGACGCTTGCGGAGAGGATGGCCATGACCATAGCGCGCGCGCAGGGGACGGAACGCTCGGAAGTTCGCATCAGGGCCCAATTCCCGATGGCACGGCGCGCCCCGGTCTCGGACTCCGAGGTGGAGGACCTTTACACTTTCATCGGCATCGCGATAAGCGACGGAAACGCGACGAAAAGGGCGGTCGGCGTCGAGGTGAACGGATTCACGTCCTGCCCGTGCGCCAGAGAGATGGTCTCGGAATACGCGCGCGAAACGTTGATCGCGGCGGGATACAGCGACTCCCAGGCTGATGAGATAACGTCCATCGTGCCTTTGGCCTCGCACAACCAGAGGGGGCGGGGCACCCTCCTGATCGGCGCGGAAACCCCATTGCGCGCGGAGGACCTGGTGGCGCTGGTGGAGCGTTCGATGAGCTCGGAAATTTACGAGCTGCTGAAGCGCCCGGACGAGTTGAGCGTGGTCCTCAAAGGGCACTCGCACCCGCGTTTCGTTGAAGACGTGGTGAGGGAGGCCATAAGGGGGGTCGTCGAAAATCTGACGGCCCTGCCGGATGACGCCTTGGTGTTCGCGTCCCAGGAAAATTTCGAGAGCATCCACACCCACAACGCGTATGCGGAGCGCTGCGGCCTGCTCGGGGACATGAGGAGAGAGCTTGCCGGGCTGGCTCCCAGCCGGAGCGCGCGCGTCCTGTCCGTCGAGTCGTGGCTCGGCAGCTTGCTGTAGGCGGCCATGGCGCGAAGCGCGGGGACATCGCATAAAATCTGCTGGGTGGTGACGGGCGCCGGGCATTTTCTGGCCGAGGCGTGCGATTTTTTGAGCCGAGCGCCCGAC
>JAISQC010000170.1 GCA_031274465.1 Synergistaceae bacterium
GGGCTGGAATTTTCGCGCGAGGACTTCGTGGCGCTGGCGCGTGAAGCCGGGATTGACAGCAGGGACGAGCTGAGCGAGGAAGACCTGAGGAAAGTGGCCGGCGGCATCATTACAGCTACCGCGCTGTCAATAGCGGTGACCGCCGGCGCGTGTGTCGCGGCGTGGGTCAACAAACCGAAATGGTATTGACGGGATTGACGAGCTCTCCGAGGATGACCTTAAAAAAGTGGCCGGCGGCATCATTACAGCTACCGCGCTGTCAATAGCGGCGGTCGCCGGCGCGTGTGTCGCGGCGTGGGTCAACAGTCCGAAATGGTAAGGCGCGCAAAATTAAAACTAGGAGGTTTTACGGATGAGCGTTGAGAACCTGAAAAAGTACGGGCAACTGTGCGCGAAAGACGAGAAAGTCCGCAAGCGTGCACAGGAGATCGGCCTGAAGGACCCGGGTGGCCATATCGCCCACGGGAAGTCACTGGGGCTGGAATTTTCGCGCGAGGATTTCGAGGCTCTGGGCAGGGAACCCGTAGTTGACGGAAACGAGCTGAGCGATGAGGATCTGGAAAAAGTGGCGGGCGGCCGCGAAGGCACGAATAAATGGGGGATACCCTATGTTTGACCCATATTATCAGACGCGGTGAAAAACGCCGGCGCTTGCGCCGCAGATTAAAATAGGAGGTTTTATGGATGAGCGTTGAAAACTTGAAGAAGTACGGGCAACTGTGCGCAGAGGACGAAAAAGTCTGCAAGCGGGTCAAAGAGATCGGCGTAAACGACGTGGACGGCCAGATCGCCTACGGGAAGTCACTGGGGCTGGAATTTTCGCGCGAGGATGTGGAAGCTCTGGCAAGTGAGTCCGGAATTGACGGGAAAGACGAGCTCTCCGAAGAAGACCTGAAAAAAGTGGCGGGCGGGATTGTAACTACGTCGGCAGTATTAGGATTTCTAGCGCTCGCCGCCGTTTTCGCCATAGGCTTCACTGCAATGAGCAGCTCCGGCTCGTCAAACCTGGAGTGACGGAAGACGAGCTCTCCGAGGAAGACCTGAAAAAAGTGGCAGGCGGGTCTGTAATTCTGGCAATAGGGGTGCTCGGTTTGGTTGGTTTGTTATCGATGACCCAGGCAAGAGAATTGTAGCCGGACGCAACTAACCCGGCAGGGCATAACACAAAAAGGGAGGTTTCACAGATGAGCATAGAAAACTTGAAGAAGTACGGGCAACTGTGCGCGAAAAACGAGGAAGTCCGCAAGAAGGCCAAGGAGATCGGCATGAACGACACTGAGGGCCAGATCGCCCACGCCAAGTCACTTGGGCTGGAATTTTCGCGCGAGGACTTAGAGGCGCTCTCCAAGGAAGCCGGGATGGACGGGAGTGACGAGCTCTCCGAGGAAGACTTGAAAAAAGTGGCGGGCGGCTTCGTTACATGTACAGCGGCCCTCGTCCTCGCCAGAGCAGAAAAATGGGGGGACTGACACAAAAAAAGAGCAAGGAGAGGACAATGGCTCAGGGTACGCAGACACGCCGTTACGAACAGGTTTTTTCGCCTTATTCCGAGGAGGAAATCGCGAAAATCAACATGATAAAGCGCGTTTTCGAGTGGATGCAGGGGGACGGAGAATTTGCGGATGCCGCCTCGTCGGGGAAGTTTTCCGACTGGCAACTGCTCCGCCTGCGGCGGATCGGAGTGGATTTCGACATTCAGGAGCTGGCGCTGTTCTGGCTCGACCCTGAATTTGAGAGCGAGATGGCGGCGTGCATGGAGCAGGATGCCATCCCCCCCGCGCTCGAAGCCAAAGTGAAGGGCTATCCCCTGCTCGAGCTGTGGGCGCGCTTCGCGAACCGAAAAGGCAGGCTGCGCCGGCAGACGCGGTGCGATCTTTTCCGCGTCCCCGAATGCCCTCCGTTGGACGCGTGGAGATGGCGGCAGATACTTGCCGCCAGGAGCGAACTCGGCTACTTCGGGCACGCCATCGACTACCCGATACTCGCGTTCGAGCTGGGCGACGGATGCAGCGTGGGATGCTGGTTCTGCGCCTTCGCCACCCAGAAGCTCAAGAGGAACCTCGACTACGAGACCGAGGGCGATTTCTTCCGAGATGTCGCAAGCGCGTGCGTCTCGCTGTTCGGCGCGCGCGAGGCCGCGATGGCCCTGCTGTATTACGGCACGGAGCCGCACGACAACCCGCATTATCTCGATTTCATCAAGGACTACAAAAAAATCACCGGATACGCGACCTGCACCTCGACCGCAGTCCCGCTCGACACGGAGTGGCTGCGATCCCTCATACGCTTTTACCGCGAGGAACGCCAGCCCTGGCCGCGGCTCAGCGTGCTCACGAAAGACATGATGTATAAAATCCACGACCTCTACACCCCCGACGAACTGAGGGACGTAGAGCTGCTGATGCAGATGAGGGAGCACAAGAGGGGAAAGGTCTCGGGCGGGCGGATATTGGCGGAGCACAAGGGGATGCGCGAGCGGGAGGCAGGAGCTTACCTCGACGGAGTCGTGCCGCAGGGCACGATAGCCTGCGTATCGGGATTTTTGGTCAACATGGCGAGGCGCGACATTCGCGTCGTGAGCCCTTGCTACACGAGCGAAAAGTGGAAATACGGCTACAGGGTGTTCGACCAGGCCGAGTTCAAGGACGCGCGCGACTTCCCGGACGTCGTGCGGGGTCTGATAGCCCGCAACATGCCAACCGCCCCGCCTAGGAACGCGAAAGCGCGCTTCCGCGACGACCTCGTCTACAAACCCACGGAGGACGGGTTCGACCTGATATCCCCCAACCAGGTGCACCACTTCACCGGACGGAACCTGCACAGCGCGCTGGGCGGCCTCGTAGCCCGCGGGGATCTCACCTACGACGGGCTCGACGACGAACTGGCGTCAACCGACGGCGTTAACCCGCTGTTAGCGGGCATGGCGGTAAAGAGCCTTTTCGACGGAGGCTTTATGGATGAACTGTACACAGACCCTCTCTGAAGAACCGGCGGTTTCGCATCCTTCGCTGGCCTACGTTTTGGACGACATAGAGCCGTCCCTGCCGGAAAGCCTGTTCGGAGAGGAGTGCCGGCGCCAGATGCGCCGCGTCGCGGATAGCCTCCCCATGCGGCTCTCCAGCTTCTGGGGCTTCGAGTGCCGCCTCGGCGAGCCGGAGCCCTGCTCCGACATCCTGTTCGAGATCGATAAGGACGCGCCAGGCGCCGCTCTCCTCGAGGGCCGGCTTCCCTCGGCCATCGACGGGCTGTGCGCGTCGCACCCGGCTTGGGGAAAGTTCCGCTCATACGCCTGTGACTGGACAACCCCCGGACATCCGTGGAACCGCGACATCCGCAACATCTGGCTGGAAATGGACCTGGCCTCCTCTGACGCGGAAAGCGTCCTGCGGCGGCCCAATATTTTTTTCGGGCCCACGGTGAAAATTTCAAACGAGAGAATCTTTTCGCTGACCAGCGAACTCATGCCCATGTTCGAACGCCCCGCTTCCCAGGCGCGCGCGATGCGGAAATTTTTCGACTCTCTCCCCGGGGATGCGTGGGTTTTTCAGATCGGCTTCATGCTGGCCCGGCCCGACGACGACGGGATGAGGCTGTGCGTGGGCAAAGTGGCGCCTGAGGAGATCAT
>JAISQC010000260.1 GCA_031274465.1 Synergistaceae bacterium
CTATGATGTCGGGGCGCCCGAGGCGGCGCAGCTCACCGACGAGCTGCGGGAGCAGCGTCTTGTGCCCCGCCGCCAGCGAGCTCATCCCAATGATGTGCACGTCGTTGTCCACAGCGTCGCGCGCCGCTTCCTCCGCGGTCTGGAAGAGCGGCCCCATGTCCACGTCGTATCCCATGTCCGCGAACGCCGTGGCTATCACCTTGGCGCCCCTGTCGTGTCCGTCCTGCCCCATCTTGGCTACCATGATCCTGGGCCGACGCCCCTCTTTTTTCTCGAACTCGTCGGTCATGGCGCGAACTTCGTTTATGACGTCCTCGTCGGTGAATTCGCTGCTGTATATTCCTGATATCGACCTTACGATGGCTTTATGCCTCCCACAAACTTTTTCTATAGCGTCCGATATTTCCCCCAGAGATGCGCGGGCGCGAGCGGCATCGACCGCCAGCTCCAGCAGGTTCCCCGTTCCGCTGCCCATAGCGCCGGTGAGCGCGTCCAAAGCCCTCATCGCCTTGTCCTGGTCGCGGGTGGCGCGGAGTTTCTCCAGCCTCGCTATCTGTGCCTGGCGCACGGCAGTATTGTCTACTTCCAGTATCTCGATTGGGTCTTCCTTTTCGAGGCGATAGCAGTTCACCCCGACGATCCTCTCCGAGCGGGAGTCGATGCGGGCCTGCATCCGGGCTGCGGCTTCCTCGATCTTCATCTTGGGCAGCCCTGTGTCGATGGCCGCCGCCATCCCGCCCAGCTCCTCGACTTCCTGGATCAGCGCCCAGCTCCGCTTCATTAGCTCGCTGGTGAGCGATTCGACGTAATGCGACCCGCCCCACGGGTCGATGACCTTGCAGACTTTCGTCTCGTCTTGTATGTAAAGCTGGGTGTTGCGGGCGATGCGCGCCGAGAAGTCGGTGGGAAGGGCTATCGCCTCGTCGAGCGCGTTGGTGTGCAGCGACTGCGTGTGGCCCAGGGCTGCGCCCATCGCCTCGATGCAGGTGCGCATCACGTTGTTGAACGGGTCTTGCTCGGTGAGGCTCCAGCCCGACGTCTGGCAGTGGGTGCGCAGCGCCATCGACTTCGGGTTTTTCGGGTTGAACATCTTCACGATCTTCGCCCACAGCAGACGGGCGGCGCGCATCTTAGCGACTTCCATGAAGTAGTTCTTGCCGATGCCCCAAAAGAACGACAGCCTCGGCGCGAAGTCATCGATGGAAAGCCCGGCTTTTACTCCCGTGCGGAGGTATTCGAGCCCGTCGGCCAGGGTGTAGCCCAACTCTATGTCGGCTGTAGCCCCGGCCTCCTGTATGTGGTAGCCCGAGATGCTTATGCTGTTGAACTTGGGCATGTTCTGCGACGTATAGGAGAATATGTCGCCTATTATCCGCATTGACGCCGCCGGGGGGTATATGTACGTGTTGCGCACCATGAACTCCTTCAGGATGTCGTTTTGGATGGTGCCGGTGAGGATGGATTTGTCGACGCCCTGCTCCTCGGCCGCTACTATGTAAAACGCGAGCACCGGCAGCACCGCTCCGTTCATCGTCATAGATACGGACATCTGCCCCAGTGGGATGCCGGAGAAGAGAATTTCCATGTCGAGTATGGAATCGACCGCCACGCCAGCCTTCCCGACGTCACCGACGACACGCGGATGGTCGGAGTCGTACCCCCTGTGAGTGGCGAGGTCGAAAGCTATCGACAGGCCCTTTTGCCCAGCCGCCAGATTCCTGCGGTAAAAAGCGTTGCTCTCCTCGGCTGTGGAAAAACCGGCGTACTGCCGCACCGTCCACGGACGCGTGACGTACATGGTCGGATATGGGCCGCGCAGGAATGGCGGCAGCCCCGGCATGTAGTCGAGGTGCCTCAGGCCGCGCGAGTCCTCCTCGGTATAGATGGGTTTGAGCGCGATCTGCTCCATCGTCCGTTCGAGGTCCGCGCTCACGGCGTGTCCCGTCTCGGCTTCGAAGTTTTTCTCCCACATGCCCATGCTCCCGCCGAGCGGGCCTGCGTCCGGCGCGTCTTTTTTCAGATCTATCGCAGTGAAATCGGGGTGGGATTTTTTAAGCCCGTTCATCTCTTCATCCCCTTTTCTTTTTGGATTTCGCTCAAAACGTCGAGGCAGTTCGAGCGGATGCTTATGAAGCCGTCAACCCCGGCGTCGATGTACGCCTGTTTGAATTCTTCGGCGGGCGCGCCGGCGAGGTACACTTTCATAGACGGCGCTTTCTCCTTCACGCTTTTGGCGACATCTGGCACGAGTTCGGGATATGTCGCGTCGGTGGAGCAGATCACGGCTATGTCGGCGCCGCTCGCGGCGGCGGCCTCGGCGCACGCGTCCGTCGTCTTGAACCCGTCGTTCTTCAATATCTCGAACCCGGCGACCTCCATAAAGCCTGTTATGAAATCCGCCCTCGCCTTGTGCTGCGGGACCGGCCCCATGTTGGCCAGGAATATCCTGACGCTGCTGCCGTTTGATTTCATCTCCTCGGTGCGGGCGCGCAATTCCTCGAACTGCTCGGTCCAGCGGCGCGGGGTGATCGGGGCGATTTCAGCATCTTTCGCCGCAGCGATCGGTTTTTTCGCGGAAAGACGCGTCGAATTTGGAAGAGGGGCTTCTGAGAGGTTGGGGTACATGTTGGTTCCGACCGCCCGGTCAGCGCGAGTCGCGAGCCTTTTGAACCTCTCCCGCAGCACCTCGTCCGTCGCGGCCTGTATATACCCGCTCTTGGCGCAGGCCAGCATCCCGCCTTTCGACTGCACTGAGCGTATCTCATCCCATATCTTCTGGGCGAGTGAGTCGGTGAGCGATTCTATGTACCACGAGCCTCCCGCCGGGTCTATCGGGCGCAGCAGGTGGAA
>JAISQC010000276.1 GCA_031274465.1 Synergistaceae bacterium
CCGCATGGGTCGAGCCCCGCGCCGACTCTTCCGGAGAGGCGCTCGCGCCCCATCGCGGCGGGCGACGAGAGCGTTCCGTTGCGTCCAAGAAATTCGGTCCGGTCACAAGTTACGCTGGCGCCTCTGTCGTCGATATCGAAAAACGCCGTTCGCTCCGGGAACTCCGTGTTGTATGGATTTCTGGCGAATATCGCTCCGCTGTTTGCGTCCCGCTCGGTAACGACGTGCATCGCGGTCTTGGGGCGCAGATCGCCGAGAACCCATTCGACGTAACCGGTAGCGGATAAACTCCGGGCTCTCCCTGATATATTGCTAACCTTGATTATGATGAACTTGACCGAGGCGTCGAGTGCCACGTAAACCTGCATTTCCGAACGTATCCCGCGTTCGTTATGCTCAAAAACGCTGTAACCGAAACCGTGCCGCGTGACGTACGGAGTGTCCCCGCAACATGGCTGAGGCGTCGGCGACCAGAAATAACCGCTCTGCTCGTCGCGCAGGTAAAAGGCCTCTCCCTTCGAGTCGTTTACGGGGTCGTTCCCCCATGGAGTGAGCCGGAATTCGTGCGCGTTTTCTCCCCAGGTGTAAGCGAGGCCGTTTTCCGAAACTACCGTCCCGAAATTCGGATTCGCCAGAACGTTGGCCCAAGGCATCGGCGTCGTGCGCCCGCGAGCCGTAGTGATGACATATTCCCGACCATCGGACGTAAAGCCGCCCAGGCCGTTGTAAAAGAGAAGGTCGTCGCGGGGCTGCAGGGCAACGGTCGGAATTTCCGTTTCGCGGACGTAACGTTTCGGGTGACGGGAGACGCCGATATCCTTGGGGGTTCGTCCCCTAATCTGTTCGCCGAGCGTTCCTCTGGCGTCGGAAATCACGGCTCGGGCGACAGCCTGGATGAGGATGCGATCCTCTTCCGCGATACGGTCGGCCTGTCTCACGAAAACGCCGCCGCGGCGCGTCGTATCCTCCGCGCCTACAAGCTCCAGCACCTGATCGTGAAGCAATTGCCGATACCCAGCCCGGTCTTCGTCCCATATGACCAGATCCACAGCTAGTCCTTTCAGACGCCAGTACGCATGGGCCTGCAGCAATTGATGCACCAGGTTGATGTTCTCGGGGTCCTCGATATGAAGCAGAACTATGGGCAGATCGCCTGAAATGGAATAGCCCCAAAGACCTGACTGACCTCTGTTGTTCTTTGCCAGAACTGCCGCGTCAGCCCGCCGCGACGCACCGGCGTAGATTATAGAGCCGGCCAGGCGGTTGTACAGTTGAGCGTCGGCCTCAGAGGCGTTCAGCTGGCGGAGCAACACTTGGCTGTGTGTCCAGGCCATGTCGAAAACGCGATCCGCCAATGAGCGATCGTGATATTTTTCCACCAGGCGGAGCGCCGCCTCACGGGTTTCGGCGACGCCGGAAATTATATCTATAGTCGCCGTTCCCTCGGCCTCTATAAATATACGGCAACGCACGGAGACCGCAGGATCGAGAACGGAACCCTCGCTGCCAGACAGAGTCTCGATTTTTTCGTCCATTACCTCTGGGTCGACGAGAGAGCGGCCGCGCCCGATGAACCTCGCCCTGTCGGTCTCGTATGATATCTCTCCTGGCTCGGCGTCGTGTACGATCATCATGTGAAACATCCACGGCGAAAGCTCGCCTTCAGAGCGAGGACGTCGGGTGCAGAGGATCGCGCCTTGTCCGCGAAGAATCTCCGTCTGCACGAAGAGATTGCTGAACGCGGTATGAAGATCGTCCCCGGCTGGCGGCGCCAAGACGACCTCGGCAAAGCTGGTCGCCTCCAGAAAACGGCGCGTGAACGCGCGATTAGAGAGGCGGGTTCTTCTCAGTTCGATGTCGTCCTCCGGTGAAACGACTATCGTGGAGTGCGAGTCGTAATTGCAGTGACGGCAGTGAAATTCGGCGCGTCCCTCGGAGAACGCGGCCTCGAAAAATTGCGCTTGTTTGAGTGTCGGTTGATGCGTCGTCGACCAAAATTCCCCGGTTTTAACGTCGCGCAGATAGCAGAAAGAGCCCCAGTTGTCGCTTGTTGCGTCCTCCCGCCAGCGGGTGATGGCCATGTCGTTCCAGCGGCTGTACCCACCCCCGGCGTTGGTTATCATGACGTGATATTTGCCGTTTGACATCAGCAGCGTTTCGGGGTACGGCGTATCAGGCCGGTCGAAGACGCGGCTTGTCGTCTCTTCGCCGGTCGCTGTTTTCCTGAACTCCGGATATGCCGCCATGTGCGCGCGCCTTGCCGTCGCCTCCGGAATCTTCTCCTGAAGAAGCGTCAACGTCGCCTTGAACAGCGGTTCTGATTCGAATCGCCTATGCATCGGACGCCCCAGAAGAAGATGGTTCAAAGCGAGAAATCCCATGCCCTGATGGTGCGCCATGAAAGATTGCACCACAGCGCATGAATGTCCGCGCTGGAGCCGCGACGGAGTGTAGTCAACCGCCTCGTAGAACCCGTAACGCGCCTCTAACCCCTCCGCGGACAAGCGCTCCAAGTTTCGGCACGCCTCCTCCGGAGCCACCATGAGCGCGAGAAGCGAGGCGTAGGGGGCGATGACGAGATCCTCCGCCAAACCGCGCTTGAGGCCGAGGCCCGGCGCCCCAAAGGCGTGATATTGATAGTCCTGATGCACGTCAAAAGAGTTGTAGCCGCACTCGGATATTCCCCACGGAAGAGAGAGTTTCTTTCCATAGGCTATCTGCCTGCTCACGCTCGCCCTGCATGTTTCATCGAGCAGAGTGTGATCGTAAGCCGGCATCACAAGAAGCGGCATCAGGTATTCGAACATCGATCCACTCCAGGATAAGAGGATTTGCTCCCCTCCAGCGGCGGCCAGCCGGCGTCCAAGAGCAAACCAGCTCTCCTGCGGCAGCAAGCCTTGCGCGATCCCGACGAAGACTGCCTGTCTCGCCTCCGACGCGAGAAGGTCATAGCAGCTCGGGTCGCGCCTCAGTTCGGAGACGTTGTAGCCGATAGACAGCAGATGCCGCGTTTCGTCGTATAGAAAACCGTACTCTATTTGGGAGAATGCCCCGCATTTTATTTCGAGCGCGTCGATATCGCGGGTTCGTTCGCGGGCGCGCCTTGCGCCCTCTTCAACAAATCGCTTCAACGCTTTGCCCTCGGTTTTTTGGAAGGCAAGAGAGTCTGGGTTATCGAGATTCCCCAACTCCCTCAAAGTCGGAATCTCATCCAACGCCGCGAGCTCCATCGATTCAAGCCGCTCCCACACCCATGGGGCAAGATGCCTCAGCTCGCCGAGAGCGTCCCGGCATTGCCGTATAAAGGAGTCAAGGATATCCTGAGAATCTTGTGAAATATCCTCCCGGCCGGTCAGCGCCGAGGCGGAATCCGCCAAGCGCTCGAAGGACGCGCGAAGTCCCGTGAGAGTAACCGGAGGCTCTTGCGTAATGGACCTTAAATCACGCGACAGGCCTTCGATACCGAGCGTCGCCGCGTTTTGAGCCACGCAATGGCTTGAGGCCATTTCGAGGAGATCATGCAGGCTTTTGAAAATTTTCGGCTCTAAAATTTTGCGGTCCGCCAGTTCACGAAGGCCGGAGCGTAGCGTCAGCAGATGACCGGCCAGGTTGCCGCTGTCCACCGATGAAATATAGAGGGGAGGCAGAGGGTCGAGGGTCAGCGTATCGTACCAGTTGAAGAAGTGCCCTCTGTGGCGCCGAAGCGCGCCCATCGTCGCAAAAGTATGAGCCGTGCGGTCTATGAGCTTTCCCGCGGATATAAAACCAAAATCGTATGCAGACAAGTTAGCCAGCAGCGCAAGTCCGATATTGGTGGGGGACGTGCGATGGGCCGTCCTCTCGACTGGGTATTCCTGATAATTATCGGGAGGCAGCCAATTGTCCTCGGGCCCGACGAAAGTTTCAAAGAACCCCCATGTATGCCTGGCAATACGCCTCAGAAATTGATGCTGGGCGGGGCTGAGCTTTTCATGTCGTTGAATCGACGTGGAGCTGATCCGCCAGGCGGCGGCCGGGGATAAAAGCCAGAGCGCCAGTATGGGAAGCGCCGCGGGGAGCGCCGAAGGGGAACACGCCGCGAGCGCCGAAGCAGCGAGCACAGCTGCGAACGGGCCGATCCACATCTCTTTTAAAGAAGCGCCCAAGCCCGCGCGAGCGCCCTTGTCCGCGTCGTCTGAAGGATTCCATTGGAGCAATTGCTTGTGCGTTATCGTCATCCGCCATAGGGCGAGCGTCATAGCGCCGAGGCTGTAAAAAGCCTCGTAGGGCAGGCAAGCAAGCGAAAAGCAGACCTGCGCGCAGCTTCGAGCGATTTGGCTTGTCGAGGATAAAATCTGTTGTCTCAGGGTCCTGTCGGCCGATTTGTTCAAAAAGCTGAAAATGGACGGGACGAGCGACGGGATCAGCATTACTCCCGCCGCAACCGCTGTCCAAAACCCGGGAGAGGGTAGCGCAAACCAGGCCAGCAGAAGCATCGCCGTCATTGTCGCCGCCGTTAGGCTGCGCCTTAAATTATCGAATATTTTCCAGCGGGACAGCGGCGACAGCGGATTTTTCAGTCTGCCGGACGCCGGCGCTGGGACGAGGGGTAATACCCAGCTCGCTATCTGCCAGTCGCCGCGAATCCACCTGCGCCTTCGGGCGACGTCCGCCGCGTACCGGGAGGGGAACTTTTCGTACAGCTGAACGTCGCTCAGCAGCCCGGCTCGGGCGTAGCACCCCTCCAGGAGGTCGTGGCTCAGTATCCGGTTCTCCGGGAAACGCCCGTCTGTCGCCTGCCGGAAGGCGTCCACAGAGTAAATGCCCTTGCCTATAAAAGACCCCTCTTTAAACAAATCCTGATACACATCGGAAACAGCGCGGGTGTAGGGGTCTATGCCGATTTCGGAGACGGACATCCTGGCGAACAGCGACCTGTGAGCGCTGGGAAGCGTCATCGCCACGCGAGGCTGCAAGATACCGTACCCCTCGACGACACGCCCCTGTTTTTCATCGTAACGCGGGCGGTTGAGCGGGTGCGCCATAGCGCCCACGAATTGCTGGGCGGTATCCCGCGCCAGTTGCGTGTCGGCGTCCAGGGTAATGACATATTGAATCTCGGTCAGAATGGCGACGTCTCCGACGACAACCGAAAAGCATTCGGCATATTTCGTCTCGTCGCGCAAAAAACCATTCAGATCCGAGAGCTTACCGCGCTTTCGCTCGCGCCCCATCCAAACCCCCTCTTGCGGGTTCCATCGGCGGGGGCGATGAAATAGGAAAAAAGCCGAAAACACGCCATCTTCTGGATGTCTATATTTTTCGTTGAGCCCTTCAATTTTCGAAACGGCCAGTTGAAGAAGCGGCCCGTCCTCGGGCGCGCATTCACAGGGCGAGTCGCAAAAATCGGTGAGAAGGGCGAAGTGGAGGCGCTTATCACGATTGCCGAGGAAGCGAATCTCAAGTGCGCCAACTAGGTTCCCGATGGCGCTTGCATCGGTCAGCATCGCCGGAATAACGACCAGCGTCCGCAAATCTTCTGGGATTCCTTTGGAAAAATCCATCCGGGGCAGAGGATAAGGCGTTACGAGCAGGGTAGCGAGCCAATTGGTCAAGGCGATTGCCATGTCCCCGACGCAGAGCGCAAGAAGCAGTCCGAGCGGCAGGAAAGACGCTCCATAGGCTCCGTCGCCGGCCGCCTTGGATAAAAGGCCGTACGTGATAAAAACTGTGATGAACGCAGCGGAAGCGGCATATATGGATAAAGGGGACCTGCGGCAGATTCCGCGCAGAACGCCCCTCGGAGCAAACCGAACTCCGACCCGCCGTTCGAGCTCTTCCAGCCCCTTGTCGATGAGATAAAACCCCACATGAGCGCTACGAT
This sequence comes from Synergistaceae bacterium, assembly GCA_031274465.1. Lineage (GTDB taxonomy): Bacteria > Synergistota > Synergistia > Synergistales > Synergistaceae > JAIRKI01. The sequence goes on from JAISQC010000276.1 coordinate 5,864, forward strand.
CCTGGACGCCAGTCCGCGCCGCAGCCTCCGTCGCCAGTTGCAAAACCAGGGCGGCGACCTGCTCCTCCGAGTTGGCGCACTCCTTCGCAACCTTTTCAACCCTGTGGCGATAACGGTCGCGGGTGGTGAAATCCATCCCGGCGTACACGCCCGCCGGATCCTTCGACAAAGTATGCTCGACCGCGCTCATTTCCTCCACGAACGTCCGCCAGTCCATGGCGTCTATGACGCGAAGGCTTCCGATGCAGTTGGCCATAGATACCTGATACCCCGCCTGCAGCTGGTTTTCGGTGTTGATCGACTGCTCGACGGTCAAATTCATCTCGGACAGTTGCCCGGAGAGCCACATCAGCGACAACTCCAGCGCGGATCTCGAACCTTTGACGCGGCGCGTGAGCTCAGCCACGAAAGCTGTGGTCAAAACGGGCGTCGAGCGAACCATGTCCGCTATGACCCCTATCAACGCGCTCGGTTCTTCTGAGGACGCGGCAATCATGCGCTCCGCCCATTCGCCGGCGAGAATTTTTTCGAACCTGTTGGCCGCGATCAAGGTTGCGACGCGCCGCAGGTTTTCGATTATCCCAAGCCGCAGCATGATAGGTATTGCCCAAAGCTCGCCCAGCTTCAGGGAATTTACGGATTGATAGGCGCTAACGAAGCTCTTCAGCCCTTCTGGGTCGACGCGCCCGTCTCCGTGCAAAATAGTTTCCAGCGCAATGTCGTACACCCGCGGCAATCCCGCCGACAGACTGCTCGACAAACAGGGCAGTCCCTGGCTGTATCCTTTTGGCAAATGCTGCCGGGCCGTTCGTATTTGTTCTTCGATTACGTAGAAATTATCGAGGAGCCATTCGCCGGCCGGAGTGACGCTGCGCTCGGTCTTCAAGTCGTTGATCAGCACGTTATGCGCCCCGATCAGCAGATTTTCATTCTCGACCAGCCGAACGAGAAGGCGCTCGCGAGAACGGCCTGTTTTCAAGCGATGTTTCGAAGCGAGTATTCTACCGTGTTCCTCTCTTTGTTCCGCGTTGAACAACCCCAGCCTGAGCGGCAGTTCGTCGCCGATATGCTTTCGGCGCGCAAAAATATTCCAAATGGTCTTGCCGGGTATTTTCATCGATTCTCCCTTCCTTGAGCCGGGGTATAAGAAAGCGAACACATAGCGCGCAAACGCGCCGCACGGCGTCAAAATTTCATATGAGTTCCATCTGACGAAGGGCGTCAAGGCAATGTCAGGTGAGCGGCGCAACTAACATGAACGTGCTTGTATACTGGTTCGATTCGTTAAAAAACCCCGCAATTCTTCAACGCAGGGCGAGAGTCGATCACACTGGATAATTCATAAATGTATTGTGTATTTATAAAAATCTTCTTCAGATCATAACGCAAAACGCTCGTACTGTCCA
>JAISQC010000019.1 GCA_031274465.1 Synergistaceae bacterium
CACGAGGATGCGGACGTCATCGGCCCGGTTGCGGATCTGGTGGTCAATTCGGACTTCATATCGCGCGGTTACCTCATCCCCCACTCCGCCCAAAAACTCGGCGCAAAGACGTTCGCTCACATCTCATTTCCGCGCCACATGGCGTCCGAAGCGATAGCCCGCCGATATGCCATAATGGAGCAGACATGCAGCGACCTCGGCCTCAATTTCGTCGTAATGGAGGCGCCTGATCCCACAAGCAGTGTCGGCGTCGAGGGGGCGAGGCAGTACATCCTCGAAAACGTCCCGCTGTGGATCGAAAAGTACGGCCGCGATACGGCCTTCTTCTGCACCAACGACGCTCACACCGAACCCCTTCTCCGTCAGATAGCGGAATATGGCGGATATTTCGTCGAAGCTGACATTCCGTCGCCGCTCCTAGGGTTTCAGGAAGCTTTTGAAATAAAGCTTGACAGGCAACCCAACGACTGGCAGGCAACCTTAAAGAAGGTCGAGGACGCCGTAGTCGAGGCCGGGGCGGGCGGACGCATGGGGACGTGGGCATATTCCCTCGGCTTCTGCCAGACAGCCGGCATGGTCGAATTTGGAAAGCTCGTAGCCGAAGGCAGCGCTAAGATATCCGACACCAAGACGCTTCTCGATTGCTTCGGAAAATTTTCGCCAGGCGCAAAGTGGAACGGAACATATTACACCGACGCCGTTACGTCGAAGCCGGTGAGGAACTACTTTCTCATCTATCAGGATACGTACATATTCGGCAAGGGCTACATGGGTGCGACCAGCGTCGAGATACCCGAGGAGTATCTCCTGATTGGGACAAACCATGAAGTTCAAAGAAATAATAAAGAAGGACTGTAAGCAATTACTCTTCGTCTGCGCCTCGTTTCTCACCATGGCGCTGGTCAGTTATTTTTATGTCAGCGAGATTTTGAAGCGACAGATAGATATCTTCAGCCGAAGCGAAATGCAGTTGTACCAGACCACTTTGAGGTCGCTGATATTCGCTCACGAGGCCGTCCTTCAACACGCCGCCGCATCTGTCCGCATGGCGATAAAAAGAGGAGCGGAGCCTGACGAACTGCAGGATATGTTGAGGGTCTGGACGGAAGTTTTTCACGAACAGAAGGACATCAAGGATGTCTTCGTGTCGGTTTATGGCTATCTGAACGGCAATTATCTCGACGGAACCAGCTGGATACCCGGAGAATTCTACTACCCCAAGACATCTCCCTGGATGAGGGGGGCGCTGATGCAAAACGGCATATTCCACTCGAAGCCGTATATAGACCCCCGCACCGGAGACGCTGTGAACGCCGTCTCGATGGTCGTCTTCGATGACAGCGGGGAGAGCCGCGGGGTTTTGGCCATCGACTACCTGCTTAATCCAATAATCGAAAAGGTGAGAAACTACAAGATCGCCGACACCGGGTTCGGCATACTGCTGGATGACTCGTTCACTGTGCTCACGCACCCGAAGAGCGAGTACGTCGGCAGGCATATAACGGAACTGCCGGGATATTCCGCAATATATGAAAAACTCCAAAAGCTGGACGACAAGGTGCTGATCGAGTCGTTCAACGACGTAGGGGTCGAAAACATGGGTTTTTTCAGCTCCCTCGAAAATGGCTGGTACTTGGGTATCGCCGCCCCGGTCCGATATTATTACAACGAAGTCTTCAAGATGATCCCGGTCATCGCCATCCTGGGCTTCGCGCTGGCGTTGGTTTTATGCTTAATACTCATACGCCTCAGCGCGGCGAAGTTTCGCTCCGAGGAGGAGAGCCAGTCGAAATCGACGTTTTTGGCCCGCATGTCCCACGAGATCCGCACGCCGATGAACGCCATCATAGGGATGAGCGAGCTAGCGCAAAGGGATTACGGCAAACCCCAAGCGCTGGAATACATATCCGGGATCAGGCAGGCCGGCTCGGACCTGCTGTCGATCATCAACGACATCCTGGATTTCTCGAAGATAGAGTCCGGCAAGCTGCTCATAGCCGCCTCTCCGTACCAGCCCCACTCGCTCTTCAAAGACGTCCTGTCGATCATCGGCGTCCGCCTCGGCGAGAAATCGCTCGACCTGTCCGCCGAGATAGACCAAGGCATGCCTTCCGGCCTGATAGGCGACGAGGTGAGGGTACGCCAGATACTGCTGAACATCCTGTCAAACGCCGTAAAGTACACGCACAAGGGATTTATAAGGTTCAAGGCGCACAGCGAGCGCGCCGGCGAGGGCGAGACAAAGCTGATATTCACGGTCGAGGACAGCGGGATCGGGATAAGGCAGGAGGATATCGACGCCCTTTTCAGCGAGTTCGTACGGCTGGACCAGACGGGCAACAAGCACATCGAGGGGACCGGGCTGGGGCTTTCGATATCGCGCAGCCTCTGCCGGGCGATGGGCGGGGACATCACCGTCGAGAGCGAGTATGGGAAGGGCTCGGTTTTCACCGCCGCGATAATCCAAAAGGTCGCCGACTGGTCGAGCATGGGACCGCTTGCCGAAGCCAGCCGCATGGAACCCGAACCGCCGGCGATGTTTTCCGCGCCCGGGCTCCGCGCCCTCATAGTGGACGACATGGCCGTCAACCTCACGATAGCGAAAGGGCTGCTGTCACCGTACGGGATGGAGATAACCGAGTGCCTGAGCGGCCAGGGCGCCGTCGAGGCGGCACAAGAAGAGGAATTCGACCTGCTCTTCATCGACCACATGATGCCAGGCATGGACGGGATAGAGACCGCGCGGGAGATACGCGCGCTGGGCGGACGGTATGAGAAAGTTCCCGTAATAGCCCTCACGGCCAACGCCATAGTCGGCATGAAGGAGATGTTTTTGGAGAACGGCTTCGACGATTTCATCTCGAAGCCGATAGTGGTGACGAAACTGCACGAGATAATGGAGCGGTGGGTCCCCGCGGAGAAGCGCGCCGCGCCGGAGAGAGTGTGCGGGGAACCAATCGCCCAGTCCGGCATGGAGGGTTTGAGGGAGGCGCTGGAACGCGCCGGCACCGCAGGGATCGACTTTGAAAAAGTCGTGCGCCAGTTCAACGGCGACGCCGCGCTGTTCCTGGGCGCGCTCCGCGCCTACGCCAGACACACGCCGTCCGTCCTGGAGGGCATGAAGACCCCTGCGCTCAATCCGATGCGGGAGTACGCGATAGCCGCGCACGGCGTCAAGGGCAGCAGCTACGGCATCGGCGCGTACGAGGTTGGATGCCTCGCGGAGGAGCTGGAGGCGGCGGCCAAGCGCGGCGATTTGGGGACCGTCCTCGCAAAAAACGACGCCTTCCTCCTTGCGGCCGAACATCTGCTGGAGGGCATCTCGAGGGCGCTGGAGGGCCTGAACGAAGGGAATGGGAGTACCCTTGCGGCCCCTGACAGGACGGCACTCGCTGAAATCATGGAAGCGTGCGCGAACCGCGATTTCGCGGCGATGGAAAAATCACTGTCCTCGCTTGAGGAGCATGACTACGAAAGCGGGGCTGATTTGGTGGCGTGGCTGCGCGACCAACTGGACGAGCTGGAATACGAGGCGATCGAGGAGCGGCTTGAAAGGGAGCTGCGCGACTGAAGATCTGAGCGTGGCACCCTATGGAGTATAATTGCGCGGTGAAGGCACCGCCGAGGCGCATCCAAAACCTCGGCGAGCGGATGACGGGAGCGTGCCGACCATTATGGAAGCTCAAGCATATTGCCTTGCTAACTGCCTGACAAAGATCGTGTTTCGCATTATGGATATCCACAAAATACCCGACGGGGAAAAACTCGACATCCTGCGCGAGTACAATGACATGCTCTGCGGTTTGCCCATGGGTTGCCACGTTGACATCGCCATCAGCAAAATGTACATCCTCCTGCGCAGGCGCATGGGCATCTACGATCCCCTGTGCGAAGCGAAGCGGGAGCAGAACGCGCAAGCGAGCGCTTTGATCGAGGCGGCGGAGAACATGATCGCGAGCCAGGACGATTTACTGCTCGGCTCGCTGAAGATGTCCTGCGTCGGCAACATGATAGACTTCACATTCGGCGACAGATTTGACGTCGAATCAGAAATGGGCCTGTACATGGGAAGGGATTTCGCGCTGTCGGATTACGAGGAATTCCAAAAAAAATTGCAGAAGGCGGTTGCGATAGTTTTGGTATGCGACAACGCGGGGGAAATTATTTTCGACAGACTGCTGCTCGAAGAGATAGCCAAGTGGAAAGAGCGCCGCAAATCGACGCCGCCGAAGTTCTGCGTTCTCGTTAAAGGCGCCCCGATCCTCAACGACGCCATGATGGAGGACGCTGAGTTCGCGGGCATGGGCAAAATCGCCGAAGTCCGCACCACTGGCTGCGAGTACATCGGCGCCCCGCAGGGCCTCATATCGCCCGAGGCATCTGACGCGTTAGCCAACGCCGACCTCATAATAGCCAAGGGGCTGGCAAACTTCGAATCCATGCACCATGAGACGAAATTCGCGCAACACGCGTTCTATCTTTTTAAATCGAAATGCGCCCCGGTTTCCCGCAAGATCGGAGTGCAGCAGCACAGCGCGGTGTTGCTGCACGGCAAGAGATTCGCGTAGCCTTTAAGCCACAGCTTCAAGACCGTGGGTTCCATCATGCCTGAACCAGTTCCCCGAGCCCCTTACAGCTTGCTGATGGGCCTCGGCGCTACGCCGTCGGGGATGGCGCTGCGATAAGCCTGCCCTCCCAAGCGGAGCGCGAGTTCGTCTTTTGCCATGTCTATCATCTCCGGTTTTTCGAACAGGTCTACGGCAGCGCCTGCCATGACCTTCGAGGCCAACAACATGC
>JAISQC010000056.1 GCA_031274465.1 Synergistaceae bacterium
GCTTACAGACTTCTCGCCGCGATGACGTCGATGCCGGTGCCCAGTATGTCTTGCGCTATCACGTCGCCCATTTTTATCGGGGATTTCACCGTGAGCTTGTAAAGCAGGTCGAGGCAGTCGCGCAGACGCTCTTTGGGCACTGGGCCGGTGCATGTCACGGGCAGCAGGGCGATGCGCGCCCCCTCTATCCTCACGGTCGTAGTTATCATGCGTTTGGGCGCGCGGTATTCGTTTTCGGCGTAAACGCTCCCTCTGGGGCATCTGTTGCCAGATACCGCGACGTCTCCGGCGCCGTCCGCGCTCAGGACGAGGTCGCAGCTCTGCGGGCATATAACGCAGATAAGTTTTTTTTCCATGCCTTTAGCCCTCCACGACGCGGACCGTCACCCTGTCCGCCTCACCAACGCAGCTCGGCAGGGAGACGGTCGCCATTTCCGGCGGGGTCATGATCGGGCAATTGCGTGCCGCGATGATTTCGTCGGGTTTGCCGCCAAACGAGGCCGAGACCTCGAGCCGCGCCCCCCTTATCGTTCGTTTCACGCGGAGGTACAGCTCGGACGCCGGGTCTTTTCTTCTTATCCTGCCGGGCACGACGAACGATACGCCGTCGCCCGCGATTGGCGGGATGCAGTCCAAAACCCCCTTGTCTCCGCTCAGATATCCGCACGCGCCCTCAGCTGCCCTCTCCCCTGTGTCCGAGACGTAGTCCACGAGGTCGAAGACGGCTGACACGTTGCCAGCCGCGAAGACGCCCGGGATCGACGTCATCATCATGTTGTCGAGCTCAGGCCCTCCCGTTATCGGATTCATCTCGACTCCGGCGTTCCTCGACAGCTCGTTTTCCGGTATGAGGCCGACGGATAGCACCAGCAGGTCGCACGCCACGTACTTCTCGCTCCCGGGAATCGCGCGCCTCGCGCCGCCCGATTCCTCCACGCGCGCCACGGTCACGCCCTCGACCCGCCTGTTGCCGTGCACCTGCCTCACCGTGGTGGAGAGGTGCAGCGGTATCCCGTAGTCGTCGAGGCACTGCGCGATGTTGCGCCTCAAGCCGCCCGGAGAGGGCATTATCTCGTACACTCCGGCCACTTCCATGCCTTCGAGCGTCATGCGGCGCGCCATTATCAGCCCTATGTCGCCGGAGCCTAAGATGACTGCCCTGCGGCCCGGGAGGTAGCCCTCGATGTTGATGTATTTCTGGACGGCGCCGGCTGTGAGGACCCCAGCCGGGCGCGTGCCCATTATCCTGACCTGCGGGCGGGTGCGCTCGCGGCAGCCCATCGCCAGGATGACTGCGCCGGACGTCATGAGCGCGGCGCCCGTCTTTTCGCCGGTCAGGTGCAGCTCGAACCCGCGAGCCCCCCTTTGCAGCTTCAGCACGGTCGTCCCGGTCATAACGTTTATCGGGCTGTCATACACCCTGTCGGCGAATACCTGCGCGTATTCCGCGCCCGACATCTGACGTCCGAAGCGAATCAGGCCGAACCCGTCGTGAACGCACTGGTTCAATATGCCGCCGAGGTCGGGGTCGCGCTCGACGAGCGCGACCGTTGCACCCAAATCGCTCGCTTTCAGCGCGGCCGCCATCCCTGCCGGCCCTCCGCCGATGACGGCTACGTCGGCTGCGATCTCACGCATCGCACGCGCCTCCAATCGGCCTCGTTCTGGAGACCAGGAGGTTCGACCCCTCTCCCTTGACGGTGATCTCGGTTGGGTCGCACCCTAATTCGCGGGCGAGTATTCCAAGGACGCGAGAGCCGCAGAACCCGCCCTGGCACCTGCCCATCCCGGCCCTGGTCCTTCTTTTCACCGCGTCTAGGCTGGTTGCCGGAACGACCCCGCGTATCGCTTCCGCTATCTCGCGCTCCGTCACCGTCTCGCACCTGCATACGACGTTCTCGGCCCCAATTTCGCCGAAATCGGTGTCCCTGAAGGCCGGGCGGACGGCGCGGATCGGGTCGAAATTTTTGTTTCTGCCGTAACCCCTCCGCTCCACGACGAGGCCGCACGCCATGCCCGCAATGGCCGGCAACGATGCGACGCCCGGCGACTGTATGCCGGCGACGTGAGTGAAGTTGTCGAGCCTGCGCGAGTTGCATATCACGAAATCCTCGTTGAACGTAGACGCCCTGTTGCCGGCGAAGTACGTGATCATGTCGCTCGAATCCATGTCCTTCAGGAGCTTCACTCCCTTGTCCACGACGAAGCCCAGCCCCTCCTCGTCCACGGACAGGTCCTCTTTGTCCGGCGTTTCCTCGGCCGACGGCCCCCAGAGCATCGTTCCCTGCGGCGTCATCATTGGGCCTCCGCCCTTAGTGTAATTTTTGGGCGCGAGGCCGAGATACGTTCTGAGGACCGAGCGTTTCAGCCTGTCGAATATCACGAGGACGCCGCGTCTGGGGTGGATCGAGTAGAAGCGGTCTTTCGCGTACTCCGCTATGTCGTCCGCGTAAAGCCCCGCAGCGTTTACTACGTGGGCGCACCTCACGCAGCCCTGCGTCGTGATGACGCGCTCGATGCTCTCCCCATCGGAAGACAGGTCGAAGCCGACCACCTCGCAGCCCAGCCTGAGCCTGGCGCAGTTGCGGATGGCGTTCTCCATTAGCGCGAGCGCCACTTCATGCGGCTCGACGTAGCCGGCGGACGGGGTCCACAGAGCGAAAGCGACGTCGGGCGATATCGCCGGCTCTATCTCCCTTGCCCTGTCGCCGTCGAGCATCTCTATACCGGGGACGCCGTTTTTCGACCCGTTTTCGAAATTCTCCCCGATGATCTTTTCGTCCTCCGCGTCAAAGCCGCAGACGAACGAGCCAGTCCTGTTGAAGGCGAAGCCGAGCTCGCGCGACCATCGGTCGTACAGGGCGTTTCCCTCGACGTTGAGCCGAGCCTTCAGCGACCCGTGCTTCGAATCGTAGCCGGAGTGGATCATGCCGTTGTTCGCTTTCGTGGTCCCCTCCGAAATGTCGCTGTTTTTCTCAAGCAGCAGCACGCCGCAATCGTAAGCGCAGAGTTCCCTCGCTATGCCGCAGCCGGATATGCCCCCTCCGATCACGACCACGTCCGCTTCGTCTACGTCGCCCATCGCCCGAAATCGGCCGATATCGCGCACGCGCGCGTCGGCGCGGTCGATGACGACGTTTTCGACGCCCGGCGTTTTGCATAGTTTGTGCCCAAGGTCCACGACCGATTTCCAGTCGCTCACGTCTCCGCTGATATGAGCGATGCCGTCTATAGTCTCGACGTTCATTGCGTTTTCTTCATGCGCGCTGTTTTATTTTTTTACCCACGCCTTGCTGCGCTCGACGGCATCGAGCCACTGTGCGTAGTCTTCGCTTCTTTTTTCCTCCGGGATGTCCGGCTTGAAGTGCCCGTCGTAATCGATCGATACGTCGAAGTCCTTCTCCTCCCAGAACCCCGTGTAAAGCCCCGCCATCTGAGCGGCGCCGAGGCTGGTCGCTTCGACGGACGCCGGCCTGCGGATCTCGGCCCCTATGATGTCGGCCAGAAGCTGGGCCAGAAGGTCGTTCTTCGACGCCCCTCCGTCTATGCTGATGGCCTTGATCCTGTGGCCGGTAGTGTCCGCGATGGCCTCCGTGATGTCCCTCACCGAATAGGCGATGGATTCGAGCGTCGCGCGGCAGATGTGCTCCTTGACAGTCCCCCTGCTGATGCCGACGATTATCCCTCTGGCGAATTGATCCCAGTAAGGCGCGCCAAGCCCGGCCAGTGCCGGGACGAAATACAGGCCGTTCGTGTCCTTGACGCTGCGCGCCAACGCCTCGATCTCGCCGGAGCTCTTGATGATGCCCAGCCCGTCGCGCAGCCACTGAACGGCGGACCCCGTCACGGCAGCGTAGCCTTCCATGGCGTAGCACGTCTTGCCCTTTATCTTCCAGGCTATCACGGTGTTGATGCCCCCGGGCGCGACAAAGCACTTCTCACCGATGTTGACGTCGAGGAACGATCCGGTGCCGTTCGTCAGCTTGGCAGTGCCGACCGTTTTGCACCCCTGCGCGAAGAGCGCCGCGTGCTGGTCCGCTATGCTCCCGGTGATGGGTATCGGAGAGCCGAATATCTCGGGGGCGGTCTCTCCGTAGTAGCCGGAATCCTCGGTCACGGTGGGGAATATCGACAGAGGGAGGCCCAGGTAGTCGAGGAACTCCTTGTACCATTCGCCGGTGTGAAGGTCGAGGCTTCCAGTGACCGACGCGTTCGAGTAGCTTATCTTATGGGACTTGCCGCCGGTGAGCTTCCAGATGAGCCACGAGTCTATCGTCCCGAAGATGACGTCCCCGCTATGGAACTGTTCGCGCGCCCCTTTCACGTTGTTCATCATCCATTCGAGCATGAGCGAGGAGTAGACGTTGTTTATCACCCACCCGGTCTTCTCCTTGCACTTGGCGCCCCATTCGCTCGCGTTCAGCTCCGCGCACCTCCGGGCCGCCCTGTTGTCCTGCCACACTATCGCGTTGTGGATCGGCTTGTCGGTCTTTTTGTCCCAAGCAACCGCCGTTGCCCTCTGGTTGGTTATCCCGATGCACTCGATGTCATTGGCGGACGCTTGCGCTTTTTCCATGACGCGCTTGCACATCTGGATCGTCTTGTCGTAAATTTCCTGGGCGTCGTGCTCCACCTTGTCCTCGGCCGGAGTGTACTGCGCGAACTCCACGTAGCTTTCGGCGGCGACCTTGAAAGCCTTGTCGAAGAGCAGCGCCCTCGTGCCGGTCGTTCCCTCGTCGATGACCATAACATACTTCTTCATGACCAAACCTCCCTTGAATATAATATTCTTGTGGGTTCTTGTAGAATAATGCATGTTTTATGATAAATTTTTGCCGTTTTTTGTGGTATGTTTGGAGTATATAATCTTTGGATGAGTGTGTCAATAGAGCATCTGAAAATTTCAAGCGGGACCTGAGGCACTGTAAAACCACTGTAAAACCAAGCAGAAGATTTCCGGCTGTTTCCGCAGCTGGCAGGGAGTTCTTGATTATTGCAAAATTCGCTCATTTTTAGGGAAACGCTGAATAAATAACCTTTTGGCTGCAATGGGCATCTACGCCCCCCCCCTCTGCGCGTTTGCCATAAAAATGGTCCTCGACGTAGCTCTGCTACGACTGCGGCCATTTTCACGACAACCGCTTTGACGGGGAACGGATCTGCTCCATTTCGCCGAAAAGAACATTTATTCAGCATTCCCTTAGATTCAGCTAAAAAATGCGGCGATAATCTTATGGATTCGCTTCAACGCTTATTACGCTCTCTTGTCCCCGCTGGACAGTAACACTGCTGGCCGCTTTTTATCTCTAAATATGCTTAAAAGTTATTGAGTTCTAATAACGCATGAGTTATAATTGAGCCACAAGGGGGCATACTGCGGTGTACGGGATTAAGATATACGCGGACGCACGGGGTAACCAGCCCATAAAAGAATATCTCGTGGAGTTAGCCGCCAAGACCGACAAAGATAGCCGCGTCAAGATAGGCAAGATTGACTACTACTTCCAAGCCCTGCGGGAGTATGGCACGAGAGCCGGAGAGCCGTTTGTAAAGCACATTGACGGCGATATATGGGAATTGCGCCCGCTCCGGGATAGGTTTTTCTTCTTTGCATGGCAAAGCGATAAATTCGTCCTGCTTCACCACTACATCAAGAAAACGCAAAAGGCTCCCGCGAAAGAGATTGCACAGGCTAAACGGAACCTGAAAGACTTCATGGAAAGGAGCAAAAACGATGGGGAATAAGGCCATATCGCCCGTAGGCGACGACTGGGACACCCTCAGGGAAACATTGCTCACGCCGGAGGAACGGGCCGAAACGGATATTAAAATCGCCCTGCTGGGGGAGATAATCAACGCCCGGCAGTCCAGCGGCTTGACACAAAAGGAACTCGAAGCGGCCAGCGGCGTAAAACAGCCCGTTATTGCCCGACTGGAGCGGGGAAGCACAGACCCGCAGTTATCCACGCTCATAAAGGTTTTGGCCCCTTTGGGAAAGACCCTCGCTATTGTCCCGCTCGACCGGGAAATACACCGGCCTACCCCGTAACCGCTGATTCGCTGGAGCGCGTGACATGAAAACGGATTCCCTCGACCTGTTTTATTAGCCGGGCGACCACAAGCCCCCCACAGGCCCACAGAAAGCCCCGCAGGGCGCGTTATATGCTTTCGTATGTCACTGCCGAATGCTAAACGCTCTCTACGGGGCTAAATGAGTTTTAACCCTAAAGTTTTGGATAGTCACGGAAAACAACATGAAAAAAACCGCCTAAACACAGGGTTTTGGGCGGTTTTTCTATTGCCGTGAAAACGGGTGAAATGTTTTAGAATACCTTCTGGGGAAAAGGCCCACGCGCAAGTATGCGAGGAAACGTTATTTATTTTGTGTATGGACTGTATGCTTACCGCCTTAGGGTGGCGAACTCCAGCTTTTTGTCCTCTGGCTGTTTACTGCGCGCATCCTCTTCCATTTTGAAGAACGTCAATATTTTATGCAGGTCGAGCGCCAGATTGGACAATGCTTCAGCTCCGTGGGCGAGGCGTTCGGCAGCCGACGCCACGTTGCCCACGCCGGAACGGATGTTATCTCCCGCTTCCGCCGTGCTCGCCACTTTGGTCGCTATGTGCTGCACGGCCTCGGCTATCTCCTCGCTCGACGCGGCCTGCTCCTCAGAGACGGCGGCGAGGTCCTGAGTGGAGGCAGAGATGTTTTTGAGATACGATATCATGCTGTCTATTATTTTCTCGGTATCCCGCGAAAGGCCCCTGGCGTTCTCCGATGCTTTCGCGTTGTCGAGCGATATGCTTACGACGTGATCCAGGTCTCCTGTTATCGTCGTCGCGAGGTCGGCAATGTTTTTCGCGGCCGCGTTGCTGTCCTCGGCGAGTTTGCGGACCTCTTCGGCGACGACGGCGAAACCTCGCCCCGCTTCCCCGGCCCTTGCCGCCTCTATCGCGGCATTGAGCGCTAGCAGATTCGTCTGGTCCGCTATGCCCCCTATCTGGGCCACGAAATTCTGTATCTGGCGCGTCCTCACGCCCAGCTCCTGTATGCTCTGTGCAGCCTCGGAGGCATTTTTGGACACCCCGTCGATTCCATCGACGGCGCTATGGACCGCGTTCATCCCTTCCTGGCCCGCGTTCATCGCCTCGTCCACCTGACGCGCGATTTCCGTGCCCTTTTCCGCCGTAGTCTGCGCGCCCGCCGCTACTTCCTCCACCGACGCGTTGACCTCTTCGCCGGTGGCGGCAAGCGCGTTCAAGTTCAACCCCATCTCATCGATGTTCGAGCGGAATTCCTCGACGGACGCGCTGGTTTCCTGGGCAAGGGCGGAGAACTCCTGCGCGGTATCGGTGATATTCCCGCTGGCGTCCTTTACCGAGCTGATTATGGACTTGAGGTTGTCGGCCATATCCTGAAGCCCCCTGCCCATCGAGGCGAGCTCATCCCTGCCGACTGTGTGGAAAGTGCTGACGAGGTCGCCCTCTGAAAACAATTTGACGCTTTTTTGTATTTTATTTATCGGCCCGGTTATCAGGCGCGCGATGAACGCTCCGGAGGCGATGCCCGCAAAAACCGAGACGAGCGAGGCTATGATTATCGTGATTATTCCACGATTTGCCACTTCCCTGGCTTCATCGTTGGCGTTCACGCAGGATGTTTCGAGCAGCGACACAAATTTTTCAAAGGTATCGACATAAGCGTTTTCAGCAATCCCAACGTCACCTGTGTTTCGGAGGCGAGCGTTAAGCGCGCTGGATGGTCCGTAGCGTTTGAATTCCGCTATGGCATCGTTCCGTTTGCTCGATGATTCCTCTCTGTTTTTTTTCAGCTCTTCAAAGAGAATTTTTTTCTCCTGATCCAGGTCCATTTTCCCATATTTGTCGATCATTTCGGATATTCTTGCGCTGATTTCACTGATGCGCCGCTCGTAATCACGTGTCAGCTCATCGCTTTCGGATGCTATCAGGCTCAGGACCAGACGCCTGTTCTCGATGGCCAGCGACTGCGCTCCGCTCATCATGATAGCCGGCTGCGCGTAATCGACGAACATATCATCCATGCTGGCGGCTATCATCTCGCTCGTTCTATATCCGACGAAGGAAACCACAAGCATGAGAGCAACCATTAAAAACACGAGAAACAGCATTTTGCTCACAGTGCGAAGATCCTTAAACCATTGCATAATCGATTCCTCCTTATCGCCTATGGCGTCGAACGCCGCAACTAACGGTGCGCAGCCCTCTGCCCCGCTATCATCGGTGTATTGAACCTTATTATATTGCCGCCCAAATGCAGTCACTAACAGCAATACGATGGATAGAAATTATTATTCTTGCGGATTTTATCCTCGGATATGAAACAAATGAACACTTCTCCGCCGCGAGTTTTTCAGTAATACATCCGATGTGCGGCGGGAAGTGTTATGATGTAGGTCATTGGATTCATCTTGTTTTGTCGAGGTGAAAGGTGAGAGGTGTGATTGGAAGCATGGCGATGTACAAAAGGACCATTCTGTCAAAATTATTAGTTACATTTGTGCCGGTGTTTGTAATATCTTTTCTCGCGCTGTCAGCCGTCAGCTATTACTTTTCCAGCACGGCCCTGACCGCCAGCGTCA
>JAISQC010000077.1 GCA_031274465.1 Synergistaceae bacterium
GAACGTGTATCAGAACGACAGCGCGTACTGGCTCTTCGCGCACACTAATTATCTGGCGCGCGGCAACAGGGCTAAGTACGGCATGCCCATCCAGGCATACTGGCGGGCATACGAGCTGAAGCTCTACGAGGATCAGAAGGACCGAGCGAGGGAACTGCTCCGGCTTTACGCCGAAAAGAACCCGGAGGCCGCCGCAAAGTTCATCACAGCCTATACGATGGATGTGGCGGATAAGGCGTTCGCGAAGGCTGAAAGACTTCACGACGCGCTCGTAAAACACATCGAGGCCAGCTCCGGGGACCTGTTCGTCATCTCGGACGATCCTCTCGCGCCGCCTGAGAAAATCGTGGCAAAAGCGATGACGGAGAGGGAAAAGATCGTCGCAGAAAAGCTATTGGGACCGGGCTTCAACACGGTGGACCCCAAGACGGCAAACGTCGCCTTCAGCTCGATTCCGTCCGCTGAAGCGCCTGATACGAAAAATTATGACTTTATCGCCCCATCGACAACGCTCGATGTGACCGTTCAGGAATATCCAATGGAGCTCTGAAGGTCGCGTACAACGCGGATCTGAGCTCAGCGAATTTGAAGGCGCTGACGGCGAACGGGAAAACTAGGGGAAAGACGGACGGCAAGCTCTCCGGCTCAATCTGGCTGGCGGTTGCGGGGTCGGCGCGTCACTCTCTCGGAAAGTAAAACGGCTGATAGATTTCGAGACCGTTTTAAACAATGCACGAGAATATAGCATGTTCGGGCAAATTGCCGTTTTGCTTGTTTACAGCAAAGGCATAAATGGATATTATTCAATAGGAGCGTGATGGCATTGCCGCGCGCATCCATGAGGAGGTGTCAAATTTGGCTGACCAGGCCGAGAAAAAAGAAGAACGCGGGAGCACTCAGCCCGCAAAACGCGAACAGTCAAAAAAACCGGAGGAGAAGCGCGCAGTCGGCATAACGGAGACGTGCTTGCGCGACGCGCATCAGTCGATAATGGCGACCCGCCTTCGCACGTCGGATATGCTGCCGATCTGCGAGGCGCTCGACGAAGTTGGCTACAACTCACTCGAGATGTGGGGCGGCGCTACTTTCGACTCCGCCATGCGCTTTTTGGAGGAAGACCCGTGGGAGCGCCTTCGCGAGATACGCCATCGGGTGAAAAAGACGAAACTGCAGATGCTGCTTAGAGGGCAGAACCTCGTTGGCTACCGGCACTACGCCGATGACGTAGTGCGCGAGTTCGTCAAGCGGATGATCGGCAACGGCATCGACATCGTGCGCATATTCGACGCCCTCAATGACCTGCGCAACATGGAGGTCGCCGCAGATCAGGTGAAGAAGGAGGGCGCGCACCTCCAACTCGCGATGTCATACACCATCTCGCCCGTCCACACCCTCGATCTGTTCGCCAAACAGGCGCGGGACATGGCGGACATGGGCGCCAACTCAATTTGCATCAAGGATATGGCTGGGCTGATGACGCCAGTCGCGGCCCGATCGCTCGTGCAGGCGATAAAATCGAAGGTCGATCTCCCGATTCAGCTCCACACCCATTACACCAGCGGGCTTGCCGCGATGACCTACCTTGAGGGGCTGGAATCCGGCGCAGACGTCTGCGACTGCGCGATATCGCCGTTCGCGATGGGCACCAGCCAGCCGGCCACGGAGACGATGGTGGCAGCCCTAGCCGGCGGTCCGCTAGATACCGGGCTGTCGCTCGAAAAGCTGCTGCCGGTGGCAAATTACTTCGCGAAGCTCAAAGAAAAATACAAGAACATCATCATGGGGGTTTCCGGGGTCGATATCAACATACTGCTCTACCAGGTTCCGGGGGGGATGTACTCGAACCTCCAGAGCCAGCTCAAGGAGGGCAACTCGATCGACAAGCTGAAAGACGTTCTGGAGGAAGTGCCTCGCGTCCGCAAGGAGATGGGATACCCGCCCCTCGTCACGCCCACCAGCCAGATAGTCGGCACCCAGGCCGCCATGAACGTCATGGTCGGGGAACGCTGGAAGATCATCCCAAAAGAGGTCAAAAACTACTTCCTCGGCCAGTACGGGCGCACCCCGGCCCCAGTGGACGAAGAGATTCAGAAGAAGGCCACTGACGGAGAGGCGCCGATAACTTGCAGGCCCGCCGATAACATCCCGCCTGAGATGGACAAGCTCCGGCGCGAAGTCGGCGCGTGGGTGCTGCAGCCGGAGGACGTCCTGTCGTACGCCATGTTCCCGCAGGTTGCGAAGGATTTCCTGCCGAAGAAATTCGCGCGCGAGACGAAAGTCAATATCGGCTTGGACTCCCCCATAACGGAGGACTCATACCCGATATAGCAAAATAGCGGAAGCAAAGCGAACGCTCCATTCAGTTGACGCGCCGGATAAAACAGTGTAAACTCTGATGCGCGTGCGAAGGTGGTGGAAACGGTAGACACGCATGCCTCAGGAGCATGTGCTCGCAAGGGCATGGGGGTTCAAGTCCCCCCCTTCGCACCATCAGGTAAATCCGGCGCAGTCCAATGTAGTCCAAGACAACCCATAAAACAGCTGCCAGCCCGGCTTCACCCGC
>JAISQC010000132.1 GCA_031274465.1 Synergistaceae bacterium
CGGCGGCATGGGCAGGTTCGTCCGCAGTGGTCAGAAGGTAGTCATCAAGCCTAACATGTCGTGGGACGTCCCCCCGCGCGGCGGCTCTCCGTCGGACGTAGTCGAGATGGGATCGCTCATCATATCCCCCGACGTCGTGGCGGCGGACACCGCCGGGGCGATGATGCTCGGGCATAAGCAGGGGGAGATAGAGCACATACGCCTTGCCGCTGCCGCGGGCCACGGCGAGATGGACCTGTCGAAGCTGAAGATCGAACGGCTGACCGTCTGAGCCGCGTTTCAATACATGCCATATCCTTCGGGTAAGGCTAGGTACCGGGCGTTTTTTTTCGCGCGCGCGGTCGTTGTCGCCTCGGTTTTGGCGGCGTTCCTTTATTTTTACCACGGCTTCGGGGCGGTCTCGGACGCGTTCGGCGATATGATGAACTGGCAGTTTTCCGCCCGCGCCGTCGGGGTCGGGGCGACGGGCGGCGCGGTTGTCCTGTTTCTCGCCCTGGCGGCCGTTTTCGGGCGCGTGTTTTGCTCGGCCTTCTGCCCGATGGGAGCGTTGCAGGAATTTGTGTGGAGAATTTCCGCCAAATTGAAAATATCCCGGACGAAATACATTTCCGTGAGGGGGTGGCGTTGCGTTGCCGTCCTCTCATTGGCAGCAGCAGGGCTGTTAGCCGCGGTCCCGCCGTTTTTTATCCTGCTCGACCCCATTTCGAACTTCGGGCGCGGAATCACGTCATTGACGCTCTTGTTGCGAGGCGAGAGGGCGCCGGGGCTGATCGCCGTGTGCCTGATGTTTTTGGCGATACTGCTGTGCGCGTGTCTATGGGGCAGGCGTTTTTGTGATTGGTGCCCGGCCGGGATGACGCTTGGAATAGTGTCGTCCGTAGCTCCTCTGGCGCTGAGGCTCGACAAGGCGCGTTGCGTCTCGTGCGGTGTTTGCGAGCGGGCTTGTCCGATGAACTGCGCGGACGCGTCGAACAAAAAAATCGACCGGGAGCGGTGCGTGCTATGCATGGCGTGCGCCGCGTCCTGCCCGGGGTCGTTCATCGGATACGGGCGCGCCGAAGGGCTCGTCTGTGCCGGAAGGAGGTCTTTCATCAGGAATGGGATCAATTTTTTGCTCGCGGCGGCATACGTCGGCGCGCGAAACGTGAGGGACGCCCTGCGGCATTCGGATGAGGCAATGGCGGGTTCGGGCTCGCTCATACTGCCTCCCGGCGCCGGGGCTGAGGACGAATTCGCGTCGCGCTGCGTCGCCTGCCAAGCTTGCGTTCACGCCTGCCCAGTAGGTATAATCAGCGCGGTGAAGTCCCCACAGCCCAGGATAGTGTACGGCGCCGACTACTGCCAGTTCAGTTGCGTCGAGTGCGGCAAGGTATGCCCGACTAACGCCATAGCCCGGCTCGACGTCGAGACGAAGCGCAGGACGCGGATAGCGCTGTCCAGCCTCACGCTTTCGAGGTGTCTGGTGGTGGCTAAAAATCAGGCGTGCGGCGCGTGCGCGGAAGTCTGCCCGACTCATGCTCTGGTCATGGTGCCCTACGAGGGGGGCGCGGGGCTGACCGTCCCGAACTTCGACAAAGAATACTGCATCGGCTGCGGGGCGTGTTTCTGCGTTTGCCCGGCTGAGCCCGTGGCGTTCGAGATAAGGGGTGAGAGCGTACAGGGCATTACTCCCGGGATGCGCGCGATCTCGGAGGACGCGGCAGACGCGCCGGGCCCGAAGCCGATGACGGCGGAGGATGACTTTCCATTTTGAGGGGGTTTTTTTAAAATGAATCTGGGCATGGGCGAGATAGGCCTTTTGATAGTACTGGCTCTCGTCATCTTCGGGGCGAAACGGCTTCCGGAGGTGGGAAGGGCTGCGGGGGAGGCCATACGCGAGTTCAAATCGGCAATGAGCGGGGCGCCCAAAAAAAGCGCCGACGACGCCGGCGCGCAAGCAAACGCGGCTCATGGCGATGAGGCGGGCGAATAAGGGAGAAGAGCCCGGCGATTGGGCCGAACATCTTGATGAGCTGAGGCGGCGGATAATAAGCGTCCTCGCCGTCTTTTTTTTGTGCGCCGCGCTCGCGTTCGCTTTTTCAGGGCGCATCGCGTCGTTCCTGATGACGCCGGTGGCCGACCTCGGGACGAAGCTCTATGTATTCTCTCCGACCGAGAAATTCATGGCCTACCTTCACATGTCGGCCATAACCGGCATCGCCGTCACGACGCCATTTTTCGTTTTGCAGGCGGGGCTTTTCGTCTGGCCGGCGCTCAAGGGGAGCGAGCGAGCGTACGCCCGGTTCGCCCTTTTGGCGGTCCCATCGCTCTTTCTGGCTGGGTCCGCCATCGCCTACAAGTTTTTCGCCCCGGTCGCGCTCGAATTTTTCCTGTCGTTTGGCGGCGGCGACGGGGTGGAGGCGCTGTGGGGGTTCGGTGAATACCTAGCCCTGCTGTCGGGCCTGATGCTCGCCGTCGGGGTGATGCTGCAGTTGCCCCTGTTTATGCTGGCCATGTTCGCGCTCGGCGTCACCAGCCCGGAAAGAGCCGCGTCCGCCAGACCCTACGTCGTACTGCTGATTTTCTTCCTGGCTGGCGTCATGACCCCGCCGGACGTGACGAGCCAGATAATGCTCGGGGTCCCCCTCTATCTGCTCTTCGAAGCCACCCTTTTCGCCGGGTCGGTAATCAGCAAAAATCGCCGCTGATTCATCCGTCCCTCCTTCTGTACGCCTCCACCGCGCCGCACGCGGCGGCGGCGAAGACTCCGGCAACTATCGCCTCAGGGATTCCGTTCCCGGTTATTATCGACAGCACCATGCCGTAGACGGCATCTGCCTGAGCGTTCCTGATCTGCGCGTACGCGTCTTTGAAAACGAAATACAAGATGTGCATCACGAGCAGGGTGTTCGTCATCGAACCGGCGACCCCCGCCGCGAAGAGCGACGCGAACCGCCATTTTTTGTCGTTTTGCCTGATCGCGGAAAACGTCCTTGCGGCGTACCAGGGCACGACCCCGACCAATATGCGGGGCCCGAAGCAGATCAAAAGCGCCCAAGCGCTGCCGCTCCCGGTTCCTGGGACCGGCATGAGCGGGGAGAAGGCGAACGACAGCAGCGTCGGGGTGAGGGTGTTGCGTATCAGGCTGGCAGCGCCGAAGAGCGCGCCCAAACACGCCCCCCAGCCGGGTCCCAGGATTATCGAGCCTATTATGACCGGCACGTGGACGATGGTCGCGTTTATCACGACCAGATTTATGAAGCCGATCGGGGTGAAGGTCATCAGAAATATCACTGCGGCTAGAAGCGAAGCTATGGCGAACTCGCGGATTTTGGCCGACTCGCGGCGAAACTCTCCCATTTGAAATTACCTCACGTTTCCTTAATTTTAAACAAATTAATTATATACGAAATCATTAAAACCAGAAGCCCCGGAACT
>JAISQC010000252.1 GCA_031274465.1 Synergistaceae bacterium
GCCGATGCCGGCAAAGGTTTCATCGATGAAATCCGCGCTTCTCTGGATAATCTGAAAACCGCGATCAGCGAGGACGTGACCGCTGAGGGAGGAAGCCGTTCGGCCCAGGGATCTGATTCAGTAGGGCTCTTTATGGCATCATTGCTGATAATACTTCGAGAGGGATTTGAGGCAATACTCGTCATAGCCGCGATAGCGGCGTATCTCATCCGCTCCGGCAACGCAAAACAGACCCGCGTGGTCTATGGCAGCGGCATAGCGGCCCTCGTCGCTAGCGGAATTGCCGCTGTGGCAATGCAGTCCCTGTTCGAGATCAGCGGAACGGCAAATCAGGAGATACTCGAAGGGGCCGCCATGCTTCTGGCCGTAGTCGTGCTGTTCTTTGTCAGCAACTGGATGGTGTCGAAGGCTGAGGCTGAGGCTTGGACGCGCTACATAGAGGGCAAGGTTCAGAGCGCTGTCGAGACGGGCAGCAGCTTTGCTCTCGGGGCAGCGGCATTTCTGGCGGTCTTCCGCGAGGGCGCCGAAACAATACTCTTTTACCAGGCACTGCTGGGACGCGTAGAGGGCAGCTCATCCATGGTGTGGTTAGGCTTCCTCGTAGGGTGCGCGGCGCTCGTAGTCATATTTGCGCTGGTCCGCTACGGCTCGCTCGCCATCCCGATCAAACCGTTCTTTATGGGCACCAGCATTCTGATGTACATCATGTCCGTTGCCTTCGCGGGCGGCGGGGTGAAGGAGCTGCAGGAGGCCGGAGTGATCGGCGTTACGATGCTCAACTTCGAGCCCATAGACATCCTTGGTATTTACCCGACGGTCGAGACTCTGCTCCCGCAGGCGATCCTGCTCATACTGGCAATCGTTTCGATTTTCCACTATAGAGCTAAGGGCCGTAAATTGCGGGCGGCGGCGTAGCGGCGCATACGGGGAAAAAATACAAATAAATTTATGGGAGGTTTTATGTAATGAAGGCAATTTGCAAGTTGGGAATGTTCTTTGCGTTAGCGGCGGTAATATCGATGGCGGCTTTCGCTGCGCCGGGCGAAACGGCGGCACCTGCGCCGGGAGAGGCCACGGCGGGTTTTGAGGAGTTCCCGATCGGCGACGATCAGGTTGTAGGGCCGCTCGTGATAGCGGGCGTTTATTTCCAGCCGGTCGACATGGAGCCCGCGAGCGCGGGAGGATTGCCCAAGTCTCAGGCCGACATGCACCTCGAAGCGGACATTTCCGCCAACGAAGGCAACGACCTCGGCTACGGCGCCGGAGACTTCGTCCCCAACCTGACGGTAAGGTATATAGCTGAGAAAGTGGGCGGCAAAAAAATCGAGGGCGTATTCATGCCGATGAGCGCTTCTGACGGCCCGCACTACGGAAACAACGTGAAGCTCGACGGAGCTGGAAAATACAAGATCACGTTCATCATCGAGAGCCCGGAAAAACAGGATTACCTGCTGCACGTCGATCAGGAGACCGGCGTTCCCGGACGCTTCTGGAAAGAGCCCATCACAGTTTCCTGGGATTTCGATTTCATCCCTAGGGCTTGGTAACACCCAAAACTGCGGATTTCCTCCCCAAATCCCACGCAACACGTTCGTGTTTTGCATGCGCGCACATTAGTGCGCGCATGCAAAATATTCCCCCTCCGCTTCCGGAGGGCGCGGATTTGCGATCCCGGTGCATGGGCGACGGGCGTTTTTCGTTTTTTCAAGGAGAGCTTTCATGCTTGAATATCTCATAAAAGTGACTTTAAATACTTTTCACTCAGCGATTCCAATGGCGCTTCTTGCGGCTCTGGCTCTCAGATGCGACTGGCAATCCTCTAGGAAGCACCTCAAGCGGGGTTTTCTGACAGGGGCGGCAGCCGCTCTCGTGTACGCGGTCTTAAAGCGCAACACGGGCTTCGCGGTGCGCGAATACTATGACTTAGGCGTGCTGATCCCTTCGGTTTCTGTCTGCCTCCTTCTGCTCGCCGCAGGCGTTTGCGTTTTCAAAAGCCCTGGACAGAAGTGCATCGCCCGCTTGAGGGTTCTGGCATTCTGCGCCGTCGCCTGCTGGACAGCATACGCCGCTCCTAATTTGATGCTCTATCCCTTCGATTTCGCGGTCGGCATGGACAATATCTTCAATACGGAATTCGCGTTCAAGGCGGCGGGGTACGCCTCAGGCGTCATACTGATCCTCGTTACGGGGCTCGCCCTTTTCAAAACCGCTTCCAGCCTCGGCGAGGGGGCGCTCTTCGCTTCGTCGGGCCTGTCGGTCGCCGTTTTTTTTCTGAAAGGGGTTCTCTCAATAGCGCAGATCTTGCTGGGCAGAAACCTGATCCCGCGCTACAAATGGCTCACGCGCATCGTAATGTGGTTTCTGATGCACGAAAACATCTTCGTTTACGCCATGATGGCAGCCTGCGTCATCCCCGCCCTCCTGCTTCTTGCAAGCGTCCGCCGCGCGAAACCCCCGGTGGGGAACCCCGCCCAGGTGAGGCGCGCTAAATTCATGACTCGAAAAAACATCAGGCTCTGCATGTATGTGGGCGCCGGCGTCCTGATGTCGCTTTTGACTGTGACCGTGGGGGTCGCGTACAGCAACAGAAGAGTGGGGCTCTCCCCCCCCGTCGAGCATCCGGCCGACGGCGACAGGATAATCATACCGATAGAGATGGTGAACGACGGCGAGCTTCACCGTTTCGTCCATAAAGTGACGAGCGGGGGGTCCTCGATAGACGTGCGATACATAGTCATAAAAAAGAACGACACGGCGTGGGGAGTGGGGCTCGACGCCTGCGACGTATGCGGCCCGACCGGATACTATCAGCGAAAGGGGCAGGTAGTCTGCATCCTGTGCGACGTCGTCATGAACATATCGACGATAGGGCTGCCGGGCGGGTGCAACCCCGTCCCACTCAAGTTCGAGATAGCGAGCGGGAATATCGTCATAAAGACATCGGATCTGGCGGCCGAGGCGCGCCGGTTTTAGCGGGCGCCGCCCGATTGGTTTGCGGCGCCTCATAGATTAGGAGGCAAAGGGAAATGATATGTAGGATGTTGATGGGGGCTCTGCTCCGGCAGAGGGGGCGGGTTTTGACGATAACCTTGACCATGGCTCTCGGGGCGTCGCTTGCCACCGCGATGCTTAACGTGATGATGGACATTGGAGACAAGGTAAACCAAGAGCTGAAGGCATACGGGGCGAATTTGTCCGTGGTCCCGAAAAGCGTCTCCCTGATAAGCGATCTGTACGGCGCGTCGGACGATGGCGCGCAAGAAAACGCCGCCCCTGAGAAATACCTCGCCGAGGACGAGATAGCGAAGCTCAAGACCATATTCTGGGCATTCAACATAGTCGATTTCACGCCGTACCTCCAGATATCGGCCAAGGTTTCCGGCCCTTCCGGGACTGTAGAGGCGCAGGTTTGGGGCGCTTGGTTCGACAAACACCTGGACACTCCTACGGGAGAATCGGTGGACACAGGAATGGTGAGGATGAAATCGTGGTGGGACATCGAAGGCGCCTGGCCGGCGCGCGATGATCCAAGCGGCGCCATGATAGGGGCGAGCCTGGCTTCCAAGCTGGGCGTGAAGCAGGGCGACAGGATATCCGTAGCCGCAGGGCATTTGGGCGAGGCCGTGGTCTCCGGGGTGTTCCACAGCGGCGGGAGCGAGGACGACGACCTGTTCGTGCCTCTGCCGCTGGCTCAGGAAATTTCGGGCCTGCGCGGGCTCGTCAGCAAAATCGACGTCAGCGCGCTCACGACGCCCGAGAACGACTTGGCGCGGCGCGCGGCGCAGGACCCAAACAGCCTCTCCCGCCACGAATGGGATACCTGGTACTGCACGGCTTACATAAGCTCGATCGCGTATCAGATAGAGGAAGTCATAAGCAACGCCCGCGCGAAGCCAGTGCTTCAGGTCGCAGAGAGCGAGGGCGCCATCTTGCAGAAAACCCAGCTCCTGATGTTGCTTTTGACCGTGCTGAGCCTCGCTTGCTCGGCGCTTGCGATATCAAACCTGGTCACGGCAAGCGTGATGGAGCGGAGCGCCGAGATAGGGCTGCTCGAAGCGGTCGGCGCTTCGGCTTCGGAAGTCTCGTTTCTCGTGCTGGCTGAAACGATGATCGCCACCCTCGCCGGCGGAGTGGCGGGATATCTCGCCGGAAGGGGCTTCGCGCAGATCATCGGGCACACGGTCTTCGGATCGGCCATAGCCGCGAAAGGGCTCGTCCCCCCTCTGGTCGCCCTGCTGGTCTTCGCGGTCACGGTCGCCGGAAGCCTGCCCGCCATCAGGCTGCTCGCCTCCCTGCGCCCGGCGGAAGTGCTGCACGGAAGATGAACGGGGCGGATCATACGACATGACAAGACGCCGCATGTTCTTCAAAATGCTGACCTACTCCCTGCTCCGGCGCAGGTCCAGAATGACCGTCGCGCTATTGTCCGTGGCCATAGGCGCTACCGTCCTCTTGGGCATGGCCGCTGTCAGCTACGACATACCGCGCCAGATGGGGCGCGAATTCAGGAGCTACGGCGCGAACATGATCTTTGTGGCCTCCGGCGAGGAAGCCCTTTTGAGGGTGGACGCCGCGCAAAGGGCCGCCGCGCTCATACCGCCGGACGAGCTGATAGGGCTCACTCCATACCGCTATGGGATCGTGAGGGTCAACATGCAGGGCTATACCGCGGTTGGGACGGATTTCGACCAGGCGGCGAAGACCAGCCCCTACTGGAGCATCGCCGGCGAATATCCTAAAGCAGGCGGCGAAATTTTGATAGGCGCCGATGTCGCTGAATTCACGAAGCTTGCGCCTGGCTCGTCCATGACGGTCACGGGAAGGGCTGAGGACGGGACCAGGTTCAGGCTCGACGCCAAAATTTCCGGGACGGTCCGCACCGGCAGCGTGGAAGACGGCTTCATCTTCATGCCGATGCCCACGCTGGAGTCGCTGATGGGAAGCTCGGGCGTTGCGGAAGTGGTGGAGGTTAGCATAGCCGCTGACGAAACGGAGCTGAAAAGAATCGTTTCGGAAATATCCAGGGAGGTACCTGAAATTTCGCCCCGCCTCGTGAAGCGGGTGACCCAATCGGAGACCACGGTGCTGTCAAAGCTGCAGGCGCTCGTCTTTCTCGTCTCCCTCGTGGTCCTCGTCCTCACCATGATCTGCGTCGCCACGACCATGATGACGGTCGTGCTCGAGCGCAGGAAGGAGATAGGCCTGAAAAAGGCGCTGGGCGCCGACAACCGTCGGATCGCCGCAGAGTTTCTGGGAGAGGGCTTGTTTCTCGGAAGCGCCGGAGGGGCGCTCGGCGCCGTGTTCGGATACATGTTCGCGCAGGCCATCAGCATGAACGTATTCGGCCGCGCTGTGACGATCGACTGGCGGCTCCCGCTTCTTGCGGTGCTCATATCCATAGCGGTGACGATCGCGGCGTGCCTGCTGCCGGTCCGCAGGGCGATGGACGTCGAGCCCGCCCTCGTTCTGCGCGGGGAATAAGGAGAGGTTTGCGAATGAACATACTCGAACTGAAAAATATTTCGATGATATACGGCTCGGTCCGCGCGCTGGATGACGTGAGCCTCTCCGTGGGGCAGGGAGAGTGGCTTGCCATAATGGGCCCGTCGGGGTCGGGCAAAACCACCATGATGAACATAATAGGCTGCATGGACAGGCCCACGGCCGGCTCGGTCCTGCTGGAAGGCGAGGAGCTGTCCGGGCTCTCCCCATCGTCTCTGACCGCCATCAGGCGCGAGAAGGTCGGGCTGATATTTCAGCAGTTTCACCTGATCAGCTACCTGACCGCCCTCGAAAACGTGATGGTCGCGCAGTACTACCACAGCATGATAGACGAGCGGGAGGCTCTCGGGGCGTTGGAGCGCGTCGGCCTAAAGGAGAGGGCGAAGCACCTCCCCCGCCAGCTTTCGGGCGGGGAGCAGCAGCGGGTCTGCATAGCGCGGGCCCTGATAAACTATCCGAGGCTGATACTCGCGGACGAGCCGACAGGCAACCTCGACGAGGCCAACGAGGGGATCGTTATGGAGATATTCCGGAGGCTTCACGGCGAGGGCAGCACCATAATCGTCGTGACCCACGACCCTGAAGTGGCCGAAGAGGCGCAGAGGATCGTTTTTCTGGAGCACGGAAGGATAGCGAACGTCGTCCGCCGCGACGCCTGACGCCGCGCTTCATGCGCGACGCGCCCCGCAAGGCCTTGACCCCTGGCCCGGCGGGGCGCTGTTTGTTGCCGCCCCTCCCCCATACTATATTACGAAATTTTATTTTTTCAGCCAGTCGCGCGCGTTGCGGCGTACCCGCTGAAATCCGCTTTTTTTAGTGTATCATATGCCTCATGGATATTTTAAGCGACTCCGGGCATGACGATTTTTTCTTCATGGAGGAGGCTCTTGTGGAGGCGAGAAACGCGCTGTCGCTGGGCGAGATACCGGTCGGGGCGGTTGTCGTAAAGGGTGGGCTCATAGTGGGGCGGGGCGCCAACAGCAGGGATTCCCTCGTCATGCCCTTCTCCCATGCCGAGATGAGGGCGCTGCATGAAGCGTGCAGGACGCTTGGGGCGGCGCGCTTCGACGGGTGCTCCATATATACGACGCTTGAGCCATGCCCAATGTGCGCCGGGGCCATCGTGCAGACGAGGGTGTCGCGCCTGGTCTACGGCGCAACCGATTCGATGGCGGGCGCCGCCGGCACCCTTTACGACATCCCTAGGGACCCCAGGATGGCGCACAGGTGCGACGTGACCGGCGGGATACTCGCTGCCGAATCGAAAGAGCTGCTGGGGGAATTCTTCCGCTCCA
>JAISQC010000020.1 GCA_031274465.1 Synergistaceae bacterium
TTCAGGATATTGCCCCTCACCATGGTGCCAGTTCTGACCTGAGGTATATTCGTCCTCATGACCTCGCGCCCCGGGTGATCCGGAGCGATAGGCCTCCCGATCGTTTCGCCGAATTCGGACGACGGCCCATACGTCACTATGGCGTCGAGTTCTCTCGAGTAAAACCCCACACCAAGCCCCGAAGCGACAGAGGCTACTTCGTCCGTTACGTCGCGCAGCGCCCGGTTCAGAGCGTTTATCTTCTCTTCGCGCGTTGCGGATTCAACGCCGGCTTCTCGGAACAGCTCATCGTACCCGCTTGGGGGAAGGCGTTTTTCGAGAACCTTGGCGATCTTCAAAAGGCCGTCGCTTTTCTCATTCAGCAGTATGTTTCCTGTTACGTATCTCACCATGTACCACGTCGCAATTCCAGGAACGCTCAACAACAGAAACAAGACGAAAAAGACCTTCCCCTGGAACGAAAAAAAGAATGACCTTTTCAACAAGGACACCACTTTTCATCCATAAGATAACTAACAGTCTATCACATTCATGCGCACTGCGGCAAACTCATAGTCATATTAAGCATCATAAACTATCGTACAATGAGTGATGAAAATTTTTCAGCTTTGGAGGTATTTCCGAAGCTTGGCGATGACCTCTTTCTGGTCTATCGGTTTGCCGAGATGGTCGTTCATTCCGGCGGCCAGGCAGCGCTCTATGTCCTCGCGGAACACGTTCGCGGTCATCGCGACGATCGGTATGTCCCTCGCCCGGTCGAAGCCGAGCGCCCTGATTCGGCGGGCGGCCTCGTAGCCGTCCATCTCCGGCATCTGTATGTCCATGAAGATGAGGTCGTACTTGTCGGGGGATTCGCTGAACATGCGGACGGCCTCCAATCCGTTTTCAGCGCATTCCACAGCGACCGACGTCGGCTCCAGGAATGACATGGCTATCTCCCTGTTGATCTCTATGTCCTCCGCGAGCATTATGCGGCGCCCCGCAAAATCCGGCACATCCGAAGAGGAATCTGCATCCAGCGCCCCTATCAGGCTGTTTCTGCCGAGGCACTCGTTTATGCAGTCGGCTATGGATGACGCGAAGAGCGGCTTGCTCAAAAATTTGCTCACGCCCGCCGCCTTGGCGTCTTTTTCTATCTTGCTGAGTTCCATCGCCGATATCATGATGATGACGTTTGCCGCCTTGCGGTCCTTTATACGCCGCGAGAGCTCTATGCCGTCCATCCCGGGCATGTTCCAATCGACGAAATAGATGTCGTAGTCTCCGTTTTTTTCGATCAATTCCAGCGCCTCATCGGCATTCGATGCCATGTCGCAGGCGATGCCGATGGAGCGCGTGATCTCGCACAGGTGC
Organism: Synergistaceae bacterium; assembly: GCA_031274465.1. Taxonomy (GTDB): domain Bacteria; phylum Synergistota; class Synergistia; order Synergistales; family Synergistaceae; genus JAIRKI01. The sequence goes on from JAISQC010000020.1 coordinate 1,354, forward strand.
TCCAGGACTTCTGGCATATCGTCCACAGCGAGCGCCCGCAGGTTGCTCCAGTTCACTCCGGGGCGAAGCAGGCTTTGCGGTTCGGAGTCTGAATGCCCGGCCTGTATCGTAAAGGCGAACGTCGAGCCGCAACCGAACTCCGATTCTACCCAAATCGCGCCTCCCATCATCTCGACTATGCGCTTGGATATGGCAAGCCCAAGCCCGGTTCCTCCGAACTTGCGCGATATGCCGTTGTCCGCCTGCTCGAAGGAGGTAAAAAGCCGCGCCTTCTGCTCCTCCGAGACACCGATCCCCGAGTCGGATACCTCGATCTGTATCGTGCTGATGCCATCCTCGTCCTTTATCAAACGGGCATCTAAGCGGATAGACCCCTCGTCGGGGGTGAATTTCACCGCATTGGAAAGCAGGTTGGTGATGACTTGGGCAAGCCTCTGGTCGTCGCCTACGAGCACGCTGGGTATTTTATCGTCGATATGGACGCTGAAAATCTGGCGTTTTTCCTCCACCCTGAAGTTGATGACGCTGGCGACCTTTTGCAGCATCTTCTCGAAGTCGAACTCCGCGCACGACAGCTCGAGCTTGTTGGCCTCTATCTTCGACATGTCCAGGATATCGTTTATGACCCCAAGCAGATGCGTGGAAGCGTCGTTGATCTTGTTCAGGCAGTAGTCTTTCCGCTCGACGCTGTCGGAGGATTGGGCCACCGTGGTCATCCCTATTATCGCGTTCATCGGGGTGCGAATTTCGTGGCTCATGTTAGCCAGGAAATCGCCCTTCGCGCGGCTTGCCATCTCCGCGTCCTCTTTGGCGCGCGTCAGCTGGCTCACGTCGCTCATCACCAGCATCACGCAGACCGGGTTGTCGTTCTCCGCATCCGGGGTCTCAAGGCCATAGCCTATCCTGCGCAGCTTTATGGCGTAGTTGTACTCTTTTCCGTCGTTTCCCGATATGGTCACGTCGGCAACGTAGGTTTCCCCGCTGAAATCCTCTTCGCCGAACAGCGACTCCGCGTCATGCGGCAGCGCCACGGACTCTCCGGATGATATTATGCTTGCAAGCAGGTTCTGGCGGTTTCCTTCGAAAAGCGAGCTGTGGCGCGCCAGTAGATTCTCCATCGCGTTGTTGTGATATATGGGCTCGCGCTTCCCGTCGAACAAGGCCAGCGCGCCCGGCATGACGTTCAGGTGTGAGCAGATGACGTCGAGCGTCGAATTGATGCCAGATACGATGAGATGATAACTTCCGAGGTGCGTTGACGCGTCAGCCCTGTCGTTCAGCGAGCCGGCGCGCGCGGCGCGCGTGAGGCGCCTGATATCGTTTATCACTTCCTGAATGGCGTTGGACATCGTGACAAATGCCGCGCTGAAGGCGCCTATTTCGTCCTCGCGCTCCATGAGCGCCTCCGGCAGCTCGGTATCCACGAGGCCGAGCGCGATCCTGTTGGCGCTTTCGGTCATCACCTTGAGCGGCTCCGTCAGCGTTTTCTGCATGAAGAAGGATATGACGAGGGCGAAAAACAGCAGCGAGACGATCGTGATGAATGCGCTGATGAAGATGGCGTCGCGGACTGCCGCGATGAAATCGCCCCGGGGCGCCAATATGCCAAGCGACCAGCGGGTTCCCCTGATTGGGGAGTAGCTGACGAACGCCTCGCCCTCCGAAACGGATATCTGAGCCGAGCCAGTCTGCCCGTGCGTCATGAGGTCTACGATTTCATTTATTTCCTCTCCTCCGCCCAAGCTGTCCGCTATGTACTCCATGCCGTAAACTTTGCCGAGGTCCTTGTGAGCGATGATGGTTCCGCTATTATTTATGATGAAAGCTATTCCGTTCGCCCCGATGTTGATGTCGCTCAAGACGTCGCTTAGCACGTCATACCTGTAGCTGCCCACCAAATAGTACGCCACGTATGTCTCGGAACCGCTTCCGTCCGCCGTGGGCCGCGTGCCGTACACGGGAGTGCCCATCACGATCTCGAGCCCGTTGCTCCCGGCCGATGTGTCCTCTATGACCAAATTGTCCGTTGACTCCATCATATTGTGCAGGTTGGTTCCGGCGATGCTGCGCGGGCAATCGTCGCTGCCGGTCAGAAAACGGCCGTCGGCCTCGTAGAGCCCGAGCCAAACGAACTCTATTCCGGACATCACCCTGTCCATGGCTTCCTGCTTGCTCTTCGACTGGGTATAGCGCGAGTTGAGAATGCTATTTTCCCGTATCATGAGGAAGCGGTCGGCCATCATGTGCACATTGCCTTCCACGCTCGACGCCGCAGTCGTGGCGACGGGCTGCATGATGTCGAGCAGGATCGCGTTCGTCAGGTAGTTCATGAAGTGAGTCATGATCGTGACGATCCCTGCCGCTAAAGTGACGACTGAAAGAAGCGTAACGCTCAATACCCTAAGCGTTATACTCTGGTTGATCTTCATAAATCAGCGCGCCTCGCCAGTGACTGCCACAAACGCCACTTTTTTATCCCCCGTCTTCGCCTGGGCTAAGACGGCTTCCACGAGCAGCTTGAACGAATGAAATGACTCTGTCGCCCCGGACATGGCGTCGATGCCCTCCGCGCTCTGGCGGCGGAGCAGCTCGGAGACATAAGTGCGCGTGTATTTGTTCGGATAGTTGCTGTCGCTTCGGTTCATGACGCGCATATATTCCATGTCCCACGACTTCATGAAGCCGCTGGCGTTCCTGGCGTTGTATTCTGCCGTGACTATCCTGCCGTTTCTGACATATATCGTGATAAACTCTTTCCATCCGTAATTGTAATCGGCGGTTTCGGCGGTATAATACCCATTCTGCAACGCGTTCTGAGAGTCGGTCGGGGAAAATTTATACGCAACTGACGCAAGAAGCGCCACCATAAGAACAAAAACCGCGTATAGCGTTTTCATGCCGCACCCTCCATACTGCAAAATAGTTGCTCTATTGGCGTTTCCTGTGCATTATAGCATTTTACCGAGCCGATCACGTTCCTTTTTATACCATTGTGCGAGCCCCAGCGAATTCAGCTCAAGAGCCCGCCCGGTGACCCGGCCGGTGTCCGATGCCATGCACGGGCAGCCCTGAATGGCCGACTCCTTCACGAACAATTCTCTGATCCCCGACCTGATCTCATCCAAATCGCCGCAGGCGCTTTCGGCGATCTCGACGAAAGTGTCCAATTGCCTGTGCAGGGACGATGAGAGCTTTTCGCTGAAATCGATCTTTCCGTAGTGCGTGAGGTACAGGATGAGAGGTTTCATGCCCTCTATCTTGCGCATCGACTCGCGCATGGCGTTTGGGTCGAACTGCACCGGCGAAGTCGTCGGTATGGCGCATCTCCCGCCAGGCCCGGTGAGCTCGCGGTACGACATCCCGAACGCGTCGCCGGTGAAAACAGCCTTGGACCCCGCGTCGTAAAACGCGAGGTGATGGCGGGCGTGTCCCGGCGTGTCCAGACATGCGATTTTTCTTTCGCCGACACTGAACTCGTCCCCGTCGCGCGGGGATATCACCCTGCCCTTCGGCACCGGGACGACTTCACCGTAGAGGCGGGCCATCTCGGAAGCCCCGTAGACCTCAGACGCCCCCTTGACGAGCCTTTTGGGATCGACGATATGCCTTGCGCCGCGTTCGTGCACCACCACGGCGGCGTTCGCGAATTCAGCGGCAAAAAGCCCCGCTCCGCCCGCGTGGTCCAGATGGACATGGGTGAGAAAGATATAGCCCACTTCATCGCTCGCGATGCCGATTTCGCGCATCGCCTCTTTCACCGGCGCCAGGGCCGCGTTGTGAGCGGTGTCGATTATGGCGGCCGTTCCGCCGTCGCGCACGATATAGACCGACACCACTCCCCCGCCCTCATAGCCGGATTCGACGCAGTACACGCCGTTTTTATAGTCCACGCAAAGGGTCTCGTCCATTTTTACGTCCCTCCATTTTGGAAAGCGCCCCAGCTTCGTGCAGCGCGATCCAATCTCCCGAAGCCAGCTCTTCCGGGCGCGACAGCGGCTTCAGCGAATGCGACGACAAAATTTCGGCGCACATCTCGCGCGACGCGCGAAACGAGCCCCCCCAGTTGTTGGCGAGCGTCTTCCTTCTGGCGGCGAACGACCCGGACAGGAGCCTGCGCCACTTTTCGTCGCGGGGCAGGTTCGACAAAGCGCCGCGATCGCGCGAAAATTTTATCTCCACTATGGCGGAGTCCACGCGAGGCATCGGGAAAAACGCGCTGCGGGGGACCCGGCGCAGAGTATGCGCGTCGGCGACGGCCTCTATCGTTATGGAAAGGGGGTTCGACGCGCGCGAGCCGGCGCCGCACGTCATCCTGTCCGCCGCCTCGGCCTGCGCCATGATGAGCATGTAGCTCATCCCGCTTCCCGAATACAACTCCAACAGCCGCCAGATCAGCGGGGTGGTTATGTGATACGGCAGGTTCGCGACGACATGGGTCGGGGCGCTCTCGAGCAGCGAGTAGTCGAATTTCACCGCGTCCCCCCAGTGAAGCGACAGGCGCCGGTCGGACGACGCGATGGGATCGAGGTCGGGGGCAAGCCGCCTGTCGAGTTCGATGGCGTGCAAACGCGCGCAATTTTCCTGAAGTATGCGTTTCGTGAGCGACCCGCTTCCCGGGCCGATCTCGAGCACGACATCGGCGGCGCCAAGCGACGCCCGCTTTACCATCCAGTCGGCAACCGACAGGTCTTTCAGAAAATTCTGCCCGATATCCGTATTGTGGCGGAAGGTCATCTACTGCCGATGGAGCTCTCCGAGAGCCTCTTCCGCCATGGGCGCCCAGCCGCCGCCAAGTGCCTTGAATATCCTGACGACGTTCGACGTCATCTGCCCCTCGCTCACAGTGAGCTGATCTTCCAATGAGAGCAAAGCCGCCTGCGCGCTGATGACGTTGCTGAAATCGGTCAGCCCGTTCCTGTATCTGTCGTTCGCGATGTCGAGCGCCGCCTGCGCGGCTTCGATGCCAGCGATCAGCGATTTGTTGCGCTCGATCTCCTGCGTGTTTTCCGCGAGCGCGTTTCGCACCTCGGCCACGGCATTCAGCACCGTGCCTTCGTAGGCGGCCAGCAGCTGTTCCTCGCGCGCGGTCTGCACCTGAATGTTTTTCCTGATGGCGCCGCCGTGGAATATCGGAAGGGTTATCCGAGGGCCGAAGGAAAACCCGAAACTGTCTCCGGAAAAAATACTGCCCCCCGATAGCGTTTCGAGCCCTATCGACCCCATGAGATAGAATTTCGGAAGCAGGTCTTTTTCTGCGGACTTCCGCGTCAGCACCTGTGCCGCGAGGGCTCGCTCGGCGGCCCTTACGTCGGGCCTCTGCCTCAGGGAATCCGCAGGGATTCCGATCAGCATGTCGAAACTCGGCTTCGGAAGTGGGCGAAACTCGCTCAATTTCCCCCCGATGCTTCCAGGAACCCGTCCCGCCAAGATGGCAAGCGCATTCATGATGTTTTCCACGCCCGCCTTTATCGGCGGTATCGAAGCTTTCGTGCCCTCGACCGTGTACCTGGCCTGATTCAGCGCGAGGGAGTCCGCGAGCCCGGCGTCGTGCTTCGAGGCCAGCATCGACAGGGTATCTTCCTGCAGGGCGAGGTTTCGGTTCGCGATCACGAGCCTTGCCTGAAGCGTGCGGAGCGACAGGTAGTTCAGAGCTACCTCGGACGAGAGCGTCACCCACGCAGAGCGCATCGCCGCGTGCTCCGCCTCCAGCGCCGCCGAAGCCGCGTCTATGCTGTCTCGCCGCGCGCCGAAAATGTCGATCTCCCACGAGGCGTCTATCGCCAGTTTCGTGATCTCGGCCCGCGCGCCCTGGTTGGCAGAGTTGTCGGACGATTTGTTGTTCACCCAGGTGTCCTCGCTGTCCAGCCACGGCAAAACCGCAGACCTGCTGATGCCGAGCGCGGCCCGGGCCTCCATCACCTTGCCCCTGGCCGCCTGAAGATCCCTGTTGTTCGATAGCGCGTCCATTATGAGCTCTTCAAGGGTCTCGTCGCCCAAGGTTTTCCACCAGCTCGCTAGCTCTTCGGGGGAGGGCGCGGCGGCCTCTTTCTGAGAGGCGAATTTGTTGTCGTATTTGCGCGCCAGGGCGTCCCACGACCCGGCGCGGACCGCCTCGTCGTCGGAAACAGGCGGAGGGGCGGTCGAAGAAGCGGCATTTTTTTCGTATTTCCGAATCAGCGCGTCCCAAGCCTCGGGATCGACGCGCGAATTGTCGGCGGCACATGCGGGATATGCCGCGATCATGGCCGCAAGCGCGGAGCAGAGGATGATTTCAATCGGCTTCATTTTGCGCGGCCTCCTGTTTGTGTGCGAACAAACCGCCGATCAGGCGCTTTATCCTCTCCCTGTTCGTCTGCAGGACGACATACAGGCCGGGGATGAGGAATATCCCGAACACGGTCGCCATGCTCATGCCGAAGAACATCGTGGTCCCCACGTGAAGCCTGCTTCCCGCGCCGGCGCCCTCGGCCACCAGCATCGGCGAAACCCCTATGACGCAGGTGAGCGCCGTCATCATGACGGACCTGAAGCGCTCGCGGCCGGCTTCCGCCGCCGCGTCGAGTATCGAAAATCCGTGGACTTCGTGCTGTTCCTGAGCGAACTCGATTATAAGGATGGCGTTTTTGGCCGCCAGCCCAACCAGCAGCAGTATCCCCAACTGCGCGTAGATGCTCAGGGACAATTTCATGATCATAAGCCCGATCAAGGCTCCGAGGAGCGCCACGGGGAGCGATAAGACGACCCCCATCGGAACCGTCCAGCTCTCGTACTGAGCCACGAGGAACAGGTAGCCGAACATGAGCGCTATGACGATTATCATGACCGTCTGCCCCTCGGCCTGCCGCTCCTGATAGGTCATTCCGGACCATTCGCACGCGTAGCCGTCGGGGAGTTCACGGGCCAGCTCCTGGGCGCGGGCGATACCCTGCCCCGTCGAGAAACCCGGATTCATCAGGGCCGTGATCGGGGCCGCAGGATACAGGTTGTAGCGGCCGATAGCCCTCGGCGCGAGCGTGCGCCTGAGCGTGGCGAACGTCTGCATCGGGACGTTAGCGCCCGTCTGGCTCTTCACGTTGATGTTCCCGATGCTGTCCATCTTGTTGCGGAACATCCAGTCGCTCTGCAGCATGACCTTGTTTACCTGAGACCCTATATTTATATCGTTGATATAAGCCGTCCCGAAATACGTCTGGAGGGTGGAGAACACGCTCGATATCGGGACCCTCATCATCTCGGCTTTCTCCCGGTCCACATCGACGAAGATGTGCGGAGTGTTCGCCGTATAGGTGCTGAAGGCGTACATAAACTCGGGTGACTGGAAAATTTTCATGATGAATTCGTTCATCACCTGAGCGAGCCTGACGGGGTCGCTGTCTACTCTCGACTGGAGCTGCATCTCGATGCCTCCGGCTATGCCAAGCCCTGAGATCGCGGGCGGCGACACCACGTTGACGGTGGCTTCCGGAATGCCGGCGGCGATGGCGCGAATCTGCGCCATTATGGCGGCCTGGCTCGTCTCGGGGGTTCTGCGGAACCTCCAGTTGTCGAGAGTCGTGACGACCATCCCGATGTTTTCGCCGGAGGCGCCCATCATGCTGAAGCCGTCGACCGACATCACGGATTTGACGCCCTGTATCTGCCTCGCCTGCGGCACAAACTTGTTTATGACCGCTCTGGTCCGGCTCTGATAGGCACCTTCCGGAAGCTGGATCATGGAGAGGACCATGCCCTGGTCCTCTTCGGGGATGAACTCGGTCGGCATGATCCCGAACATGTAGTACGACGATCCCACGACTGCGGCGAAAAGCAGCAGAGTGATCACGGCCTTCCGGGCTATCCACATCGCGCCGGCGACATAAGCCCTCGTTCCCAGGCGCACTCCGTTGTTGAACCACGCAAGAGGCCCCCTCGTCTTCGGCTTCACTCCGCCCAGCATGTGAGCGCACATCGCCGGGCTCAGGGTGAGGGCAACGATGAGGGAGAATACGACGGAAAACGATATGGTGACGGCGAACTGTCGGTAAATGACGCCAGTGATGCTCTGCATGAACGTGACTGGCACGAATATCGCCAAAAACACCAGTGTCGTCGCGGTCATCGGCCCCGTCACGTCCTTCATGGCCTGAACGGTCGCGTCGACGGAGTTCGCCCCGTCGCGTTCCATTATGAACATAACCCGTTCGACCACTATTATCGCGTCATCTACGACCGTTCCTATGACCAGGACGAGCCCGAAGAGCGTGAGTATGTTTATGCTGAA
>JAISQC010000022.1 GCA_031274465.1 Synergistaceae bacterium
GGCAGCAGCGTCATCTTCATCTCCGCGCCGCGGTAGAACTCCTTTTTCCCCTTCTGCGCGCCGCACCCGGTGACGGGCGTCACTGTGAGGCCGGTTATCCCTATGCCGTTCAACGCCTCTTTGAGCGCGTCAACCTTCTTCGGGTTGGCGTATATCTCCACCTTGCTCATCTTCGGATGCTCGCCCAACTTTCGCTTCGCCTCGGCGAGAGACGCGATCGCGCCCGCTGGCTCGGGCTGTGAGGGCGCCTGAATGAAGCTCGCGGTGCCTGCCGAAAGGGGCATGAAGTCGGCATAGCTGCTCACCAGCGCGTGCTCCCGTATATCCAGTCCCTCCAGCTCCTCGTCGCGCGTCACTCGCAGCCCGACAGTCGCCTTGAGGGCCACGAACACTATGCCCATCGTGACGCACGTCCAAGCCGCGACCGCAACGACGCCGATGACCTGCGTGACGACCATTGACGCCCCTCCGCCGTAGAACAGGCCGCGGTCGAGCGAGAACAGCCCAGTCATAATCGTGCCGGCAGCTCCGCAAAGCCCGTGAACCCCTATGGCGCCTACTGGGTCGTCAACCTTCAGCTTCTGGTCTATGAACTCGATGCCGTAGACCAGGATAAACGCCGAAATCCCGCCTATGAAAAAAGCGCCGACAGGACTCACCACGTTGCAGCCTGCCGTTATCGCCACCAGCCCGCCCAGCGCTCCGTTGAGCGTCATGGAGATGTCTGGCTTGCCATATTTTAGCCAGGTCAGTATCATGGTGACGTTCGTCGCGGCGGCGGCGGCGAGGTTGGTGTTGAATATTATCGTGCTCATGGATACGAGCGTCTCGTCCCCCGTTGCAGACACGGTGGAGCCGCCGTTGAAGCCGAACCATGCGAACCAGAGTATGAACACCCCCAGAGCGCCGAGGGTGAGGCTGTGCCCGGGGATGGCGTGAGCGCGGCCCTCGGAGTCGTACTTTCCGATCCTTGGGCCGAGGATGTAAGCGCCGACCATGGCGGCGAGCCCGCCCACCATGTGGACGGCCGTAGAGCCGGCGAAGTCATGGAAGCCCCTCTGGGCGAGCCACCCGTTGCCCCATATCCAGTGGCCTGATATCGGATAGATCACGGCGCTGATGACGAGGCTGTAGATGCAGTACGAGAGAAATTTCGTGCGCTCGGCCATGGCCCCCGACACGATTGTGGCCGCTGTCGCGCAGAAGACCGTCTGGAAGATCAAAAACGCGTACGTTGGAAACGACGCGTCGTAATTCCCTCGGACCAGAAGGTCGATCTTCCCCACGAACCCGGAGATGTCCTGGCCGAACATGATGCCAAAGCCTATCACCCAGAATGCCACGGAACCTATGCAAAAGTCCATCAGGTTCTTCATGATTATGTTGCCCGCGTTCTTCGCCCTCGTGAAGCCGGCCTCGACCATCGCAAAGCCCGCCTGCATAAAAAACACCAGGATGGCGCCCAATAAGACCCATATCGTATCGACTGACGAAAACATGACATATTCCCTCCTCCGAAAAAAATTCGCGATTCGAGCCCTTCCGTTCCCTCACCTCCCGCCTCATGGGCTCTGTTTGCTTTGAAACAAAAAAAGAACGCATTGCCTTCAACGTTGGATATTTTACCCCAGAATTTTTTTTAGTCAAGTATTTTGGGCAAAAAACTGTTTAGTCTGGCAATTAATGTTCAATAAATGAGTTATAGAAATGATTTATGTCGATATGCTTGTATTGATAAGCAGATTCCGTGGTGCATCTTGGTGGGTTTTTCCGTCGCGTATACAGTATTTTTTAATTTTGGTCCTTGCAATAAACTCTGGTGCTGTGATAAACTCCCAAAATCGTTTTTTGAATTTTTAGAATTGACAGAAAAAATATTTATGAGAAAGAAGTCGATGTTCGATGAAAGGCATTTATCGCTGTAGCCCCGGGAAATCGGGTTTGTACGATCCAAAGTTCGAGCGTGACGCCTGTGGAATAGGAATGCTGGCCAACATAAACGGCAAGAGGTCCCACGCTCTTGTGAGCGACGCGCTGAAGGTATTGATAAACCTGACGCACAGGGCGGGGGTCGCGGCCGACCCCGACACTGGCGACGGGGCCGGCATATTGATGCAGATACCGCACCGCTTTTTGAAGAGGGACTGCGCGAGTCAGGGGATAGACATCCCCGACGAGGGGCGGTACGGGGTGGCCATGATGTTCGCGTCCCCCGACTCGGCGAGGCGCGAGAGAACTCTTGCCATGTTCGGGGATATCGTCGCGGCCGAGGGGATGAAGGTGATAGGCGTCCGCCGCGTTCCGACGTACCCTGCCGCGGTCGGCAAACCGGCGCGCGACGTTTGCCCGGCCATCGTGCAGGTCTTCATAGAAAGGCCGGACGGAGCGTCGCGCCCGGATTTCGAGCGGAAGCTGTACGTAGTCTCCAAGCTCGCGCTCGCTGGCATAAGGAACGTGAAGTATATGGAGTCCGACCCGTATTTTTACCTCGCGAGCATATCGTCGCGGACGGTCGTCTACAAGGGGATGCTCATACCGAACCAGATGGACGCGTTTTACATGGACCTGCGCGACGAGGACGTCGAATCGGCCATAGCCCTCGTCCACTCCCGTTACTCGACCAACACGTTCCCGAGCTGGGAGAGGGCGCACCCGATACGGCACATCATACACAACGGCGAGATAAACACGATCAGGGGCAACGTCAACTGGATAAAAGCGCGCGAGTCCATCCTCGAGTCGGACGCGTACGGCGCTGATTACGCGAAGATACTGCCTATCATCAACGAGGACGGCAGCGACTCCGCCATGCTCGACGATTTTCTGCAGTTCATGATCAACGCCGGCTACAGCCTGCCCCACGCACTGATGATGGCGATTCCCGAGCCGTGGGAGAAGGACCCGTCCATGCCGCCGGACAGGAAGGCTTTTTACGAATATTCGAGCTGCCTGATGGAGCCGTGGGACGGCCCTGCCGCGATAGCCTTCACCGACGGGGTGATAGCCGGGGCGCGGCTCGACAGGAACGGCCTGCGCCCGTCGCGCTACTGCGTCACGAAGGGCGGCATGGTCCTCCTGTCGAGCGAGGCCGGGGTCCTGCCTATCCCCGACTCGGACATAACGAGGAAGGACAGGCTGCGCCCGGGCAAGATGCTCCTGATCGACACGAAGGAGGGGAGGATAATAGAGGACGACGAGATAAAAGCCTCCGTCGCAGGGAGCGCGCCGTATGAGAGATGGGTGTCGGAAAACGCCCTCGAATTGGACGGGCTTCCGTCCAAGCCGGGGACCGGCACGAGGTGGCGGGACATCATGAAGGGCAGGCGCGAGGCCAGCTCCGCGACCCCTTACGAACAGGCGCTCATGAAGGATCTGATCGGGCTGGAGTCGCTTTTCACATCGACGGAGAACGCGGATTCGGAGCCCTGCGCGCTGCTGGAGGCGGAGAAGATAATCGGCTACACGTGGGAGGATCTGAACCTGACGCTCAAGCCCATGGCGGAGAACGGGGAAGAGCCCATATCGTCGATGGGCACGGACATACCGCTCGCCGTTTTGTCGGATCGCCCCCAGTTGCTTTACAACTACTTCAAGCAGATGTTCGCGCAGGTGACGAACCCCCCTCTGGACGCGCTGCGCGAGGAGAACGTCACGTCGTCCGGCGTGCAGTTCGGAAGCGAGGGGAACATGCTCTCGCCGGGGCCGGAAAACTGCCGCATGATACGCCACGGCACGCCGGTCATCACCGACGCCGAGCTGCTGAAGCTCCGCAACATCGACGAGCGCGGCTTCAAATGCGTCAC
>JAISQC010000091.1 GCA_031274465.1 Synergistaceae bacterium
GCCTCGCTCATAGGCAATATAGGGGAGATAAGCGAGAAAAACATAGCAGATGTCGATGGCGTAACGGCAAGCTCCGAGGATCAGCTGGCATCCACCGAGGAAATAGCAGTATCCTGCAACAACCTGGCGGACTTGGCCGCCGAGCTGCGCGAGGGAGCGGCAAACTTCAGAGTTTGAGGAAGGGACAAAGAGGACGTGCGTGGTATGCCTTTCCAATCGAACCCCTGTTCCTTGTAACCTTAATTTCCCTTAAATGGACTAATTTTCAGTACATGTGCGGGCGGGTAGAATGTCACGCACTCCATAAACGCCCCTTGCCAGAGGCGCATTTGACATACATACCAGAAGGTATGTATAATTGACAGCGTTTTTATCTGCGTCATGGAAGGGAGGCGCCGGCGATGAGGAGGACTAGGGAAAGAGCTCTCGAGACCAGGAAAAAACTGCTTGAGTCCGCGCTCGATGTCCTGAGCGAGAAGCCGTTTTCGAAGGTTTCCATGAACGAGATCGCGGTCAGGATAGGCTACTCGAAGGGAGCGGCGTACTGGCATTTCAAGAACAAAGGCGAGCTGCTCTTCGACATCCTCGAGGACACGATCAGAAAATCTCGCGACTCGGATGAGGTTCCGGAGAATTTCGACGATCTCAGGGTCTTTTTCAGGAATAGGCTGGCCGCCGTCAAGAGCGACGCGAGAACCCAAAAGATAAACAAGCTGATCCAGCGGAGGCACGAGTGGCCCGAGAGTGTGGCGGAGAGGGTCCTCGCCATCGTTTGCGATATCACGAGGCGCGAGCAGGAGATCGTGGCGAAAATTATCGAAGAGTCGCAGCGGCGGCGCGAAATCAGCGGAGACCTCCCGGCGGGCGATGTCGCGATTCTCGTGTCGGCGATATTCCACGGGCTCGTATTCTTGCAGTTCCACGAGCTTTACGGGATGGACTTCTCGAAATACGCCGATTTCATCCTGAACGCCCTGGAAAATGAGATGAAAGGCGGCGGTAATTCCGGCAAAATTTTGGGCGGCGCCGAAGGATCACATGGCTAAACACGTTTTTGCGGCTTAATCGGCATTTCCGAATATATAATGAGAATCGAAAGAGACGGTGTAATATCGCGATGAATTCTACAGACAACGAAAAAAAATCATTTCATTCCGGAGCATCCCTGCTGAATGTGCTGAAATCGATGACAGCCATAACCCTCATGGGGTTGCTCGTGCTATTTTCCAAATCATATTTCGACGATGGCAAAGGGAGAGGCCCCAGCTCTAACCTGACCCCGGCATCTGCCGCGACCCCTGTCGCGCCGCCGGCGCCGTCCGTGGTGGGGCACGTGGTCGCGGACGCGGACCTCTCCGTTGGAAGGGAGTATATCGGCAGGGTCGAGCCGATTCAGACCGTCCTCCTGAAACCCCAGGCGGCAGGGCAGATAGAGGCCGTGCATTTCAAAGAGGGTTCGATCGTCAAAGCGGGGGACCTGCTCTTCACCATCGATGACGCCCAATATCAGGCGACGGTGTCGCTTAGGCGCGCCGACCTGTCGAAAGCCGAGGCGAACCTCTCTCGCGCGGTGAAATACAACGAGCGCCTCCGCGCCGCTGACGCGCGCAGCGTCTCGGCGAGCGATTTGGACATGGCGGCAAGCGACGTGCTCCAAAGCCGCGCTGCGGTAGAGCAGGCTAAGGCCGCTCTCAAGCTGGCGCAGATAGACCTTGGCTACACAAAGGTGACGGCGCCGATCACGGGGCGCATAGGACGGATCGAGTACACCAAGGGCAACTACGTCTCCCTGTCGGAAGATCCGCTTGCCAGCATAGTCCAGATCGACCCGATACGCGTTTCGTACGCCATGCCGGACAGGGACTACATGGAACAGTTCGGAGCTTTCCAATCGCAGGGGAACGCGGTGTACGACACGACCATAACGCTCCCGGACGGCGTAAGATACGAGCACAAGGGAGAGCGGGACTTCGAGGACCCCGCCATAGACGCCATGACTGGAACGATTACGATGCACCTCCGTTTCGACAACAGCGGCGGCGTCCTCATTCCGGGCTCTATGGTCCGCGTCTCCACCAAACCCAAAAAGATGCGCGTTTCGCCTGTCATTCCCGAGGAGGCGCTTCTGGCGGACAGCGACGGCGATTTCGTCTACGTGATCGACGAAAACGACGCGGCACAGAGGAGGAACGTGGAGCTGGGGACCGAGATAGGAACGACGCGGGAGGTGATCTCGGGACTTGTGTCCGGAGAAAAAGTCATCCTGCGCGGCCAGCAAAACGTCCGCCCCGGCATGCCGGTAAAACCGAACTATCCGTCAACAGACGGCGCGAAAACCCCGGCAGAACTCGCTAGGGAGTCCGGCTATGATTTGCCCGCCCTGTCGCCAGGCACGGGCCAGGATAATTCCTCGGAAGGGACAAATTAAACCATGTTCTCGAAGTTTTTCATCCAAAGGCCGCGCTTTGCGATGGTCATAGCCTGCGTGCTCGTCATAGCGGGCGCGATATCGGGGCTCAACCTGCCCATCAAACAATACCCAGACGTAGCCCCCCCGACCATCATAGTGTTCGGGGAATATCCGGGCGCCGACGCGGTGACGGTGGCCAACACTGTGGCCGCGCCGCTGGAAGAGGCTATGAACGGCGTCGATGATATGATCTATATAAATTCCACGTCGAGCAACTCGGGCAGCTATCAACTCACCATAACGTTCCGCACAGGGACCAATGCCGACATGGCTCTGGTAAACGTGCAGAACAGAATACAGCAGGTCTCGCCTCTGCTGCCCGCGGAGGTCACGCAGAGGGGGCTGACGACCCTCAAAAGCTTCTCGAACATGCTGGGCTTCGTCGCGCTGGCATCGCCGCAGGGAACGCGCGACCCGCTCTTCCTCCTCGACTACGCCTTCAACAACATCAGCAATTTCTTGAAACGCGTGCCGGGAATAGGGGACGTTCAGATATTTGGGGCGCAATACAGCATAAGGATATGGCTCAATCCCGACAGGCTCGCCTCGCTCGGCCTCGGGACATCCGACGTGGCCGCCGCAATATCCGACCAAAACAGGCAGGCGTCGCTGGGTTCGATCGGCGCCGGGATGGGAGACGTCGCTTCGGACAGCGCGATCGTCTACTCCCTCACCACGCGGGGGCGGCTTGCGAGCGTCCGCGAGTTCGAGGAGGTAATCATCAGGACCACCGCGCAGGGGGGTCTCGTAAAACTCCGGGATGTAGCGAGGATCGAACTTGGTTCCGAGAGTTACGGCATGAGCGCCAACCTCAACGGATCACCCAGCGCCATGATGCTCCTTTCGCAGGCCGCCGACGCAAACGCGCTCGACGTCATGACCGGGGTCCGCAACGCCATATCCGAGCTCGAGAAGAACCTGCCGGATGACGTCGAGTTCGTCATCGGGTATGACGCAACCGATTTCGTAAAGGCCACATTGCTTGAGATATTGGCCACGCTCGCCTTGACCTTTTTCCTCGTCGTGTTCGTGTGCTACCTGTTCCTTCAGGACTGGCGGGTGACGCTCGTTCCAGTCGTGGCCATTCCGATTTCTCTGATCGCTACCTTCATAGGCCTCTCTGTCCTGGGGTTCAGCATAAACATACTCACGCTCTTCGGGCTCGTCCTGGTCATAGGAACGGTCGTAGATGACGCGATAATAGTGGTCGAACGGGTTATGTTCATAATGGAACGCGACGGGGCGAACTC
>JAISQC010000185.1 GCA_031274465.1 Synergistaceae bacterium
AAAGCCAAGACCGTGGTTCCACTCATAGGCGTTAACTTAAGCATCAAAAATGGCGAGCTTAAAGATCTTGCCTCCTCCAATGGGGGAGGGGGACAGGATGTGCGGTGGTGGGGGTGCCCTTGAGGCAAAAGCACTCCCTCAGTCACTGCGTGACAGCTCCCTCCCGAGGGAGCCAAAGTCAAAAACTGCGGAGCGAAAAGCGCTTACATCCCTCGACATGAAGTAGGACCGCTTAAGTTAGCGCCTATGGGGCAGAGCCCCGAGGTCTTTCCTATGGTTAAAAGTCGGAGGGGAATATCATGTTCTCGACGTATTCTTCCATAAATTCGGCGCTCTCCGACAGCGATATCTCGCGCGCCATCGCGGTTATCTCCGATGTCTTCCGGCGCGCCGCCCGCGAGAAGAGCAGCCGGATCGCGCCTGAGAGGGAAGTGTTGCCAGACGCGACGGTACGGCCCAGCATGGCGGAAGGGAACAGCCCTATGCCGGACGCCTCGCCCGGGTCGAGCGTGCTGCCGAAGCCTCCGCTCAGATAGAGCGATTCCACGCCCGACGCGCTCACCCCGGCTGCTTTGAGCAGCACTTGGACCCCTGCGGCGATGCTCGCTTTGACTAGCTGGATGTTTCGGATGTCGCGCTGGGTCAGGTACACGCCGCTGTCTCCCAGCATGAACGCCTTCTCTTTGCCGGCGTCGATGAGCAGATGCGCTAAATCGCTGCGCGGCGCGAGCATCTTCCCGCTTTCGTCCAAAACGCCGAGGCACCTCATCGAGCAGATTGCGCTTATCATGCCGCTGCCGCATATTCCAGTCGGCGGGGCACCATTGATCGTCGCGTACCCGACCTCGCCCGCGCGCTCGAAAACGCTGGATATGGCGCCGCTCATCGCCGGCATCCCCATCGCTATGGAGGCCCCTTCGAACGCGGGCCCGGCGGCGGTGGCGCAGCATAAAATCCGGGAGGATGAGCGAAGCGCCATCTCACCGTTCGTCCCCACGTCTATCAGAAGCCTGCATGTGTCCCCTGCGTCCAAACCGGTCGAGAGTATCCCGCACGTCACGTCGGCCCCGACATAAGCGCTTATCGACGGCGGTATGTAAAGCTCGGCGCCTTTGGCGCGCGCCGGGAAAAATTCGCCAGCGTCCATTTCCTCGCCGAACAGGCTCTGAGGCTCGAAGGGAGCGACGCCTATCCCGCGAGGGTCGAGGCCGGTCATGAAATGAAGCATGGTCGTGTTCCCGGCGATCACTACACGTTCGATTTTCCGCGCCGCCAACCCGGAATCGCAGACCAAGCGCGAGATCATCCCGTCCAACTGCCCCACTATGCATTCGTGCAGCTCACGGGGGCCGTTGCGGTTCGAGTGGTCTATGCGGCTCAAGACGTCAGCGCCATACGCCGTCTGCCGGTTGATCTCATGGGCGGCGGCGGCGAGGCGCCCCGTCTCAAAATCGAAGAGCAGGGCGGAGATGGTCGTCGTCCCTATGTCCACCGCTACGCCGCAAGCGCCTCCGCCGCCGTCGTAAACCAGGTCGGAGGAGGCGGCATCGACTACGGACACGTTTCCGCCGCCTGGTATGGCGATCTCTCCCCCTCCATCGCCGACGCGGCACATGCAAGCCATTCTGAGCGTGCAGCCGTCTGCCGGTTTCGCCCCTGCGGGCTTCGCACGGCCTAGCATCGCGGCCTCGGCGTCGGAGATTTGATCGAAATCCCCGCACACCCACACGGAACACTTGCCGCACAGCCCGCGCCCGCCGCAGGGCATGGGCAGGTGCATTCCGGCGCGCTTTATGGCGTCGGAGGCGATATCGCCCGCCTTGGCCGAGACCGTGGCTTTTTTCAGGCCGTCCGTCACCTCGACCGTGGCAAGCGCGCGGCCTCGCCCGGTGCGCGTCACGAGGACGCCAGCAGCTTCTCTATTGTGCGGGCGAAGGCGCGCGGGTTTTCCACAACCTCGCCGTCGGCGATGCAGGCAAGCCCGGCGAGCAGCACAGCCCAGTCTTTGAGCGCGCCCTCGTCAGATTCGGAAACTTTTTTGATCAGCGGATGGGCCGCGTTTATCTCAAGTATCTTGTGCTCGGGAGGGGCTTCCTGCCCCATGGACTTGAAGAAATTCCTCATCTGGGCGGATATGGCCTCGCCCTTCTGAACGAACGTAGCGGGCGAATCGACCAGCCTCGACGAGAGCCTGACGTCCTCTATCGCCGCAAACCCCTCCATACCCTTCATCGCTTCCTTCAGGCGAGAAGCGACCGAGTCATCCGGCGCGCCATCGCCCGGAGGCTCGGCCTTGGCTTCGGAGGCGCCCCCCTCTATCTCGGCGTCCGCCGAGGCCGCCGACACAAAGACATGCTTTTCGTACTCGCGCACCGAGGCAAGCCATATCTCGTCTATTGGGTCGCCCATCAGCAGGACGTCCAGCCCACGATCCGAGAACGCCTCCAGCTTGGGCGAATCGACTAGGGACGCGGATTTGCCGCCGGAGATGTAATATATGCTCTTTTGCCCCTCTTTCATGTTCGCGACATAATCCTCCAAGGATGTCTGCCCAGTCTTAGAACTCGAAAAGAGCGCGAGTTTCATTATGGCGTCGCGGTTTTTGACGTCAGAGACGATGCCCTCCTTTAGCACCTCACCGAACATGCCCCAGAATTTTTTGTAATCGTCGGGGCGGTCGGACTTCATCTTTTTCAGGCTGTCGAGCACCTTCCGCACGACGCTGCGCTTGATCATCGCGGTCAAGGCGTCCTGCTGCAGTATCTCGCGGGAGACGTTGAGCGGCAGGTCTTCTGAGTCCACGACGCCGCGCACGAAGCGCAGATATTCGGGTATGAGGTCGCGGCAGTCGTTCATGATGAAGACCCTGCGGATGTAAAGCTCTATGCCGTGCGCCCCTTCGCGGTAAAAGAGGTCTAGCGGCGGGCGGGCGGGAATGTAGAGCAGCGCGTGAAATTCGCTCGTCCCCTCGGCCCTGTAGACGATGCGCTCCATCGGATCCTCCCAGTCGTGGGAGACATGGCGGTAAAATTCGTTGTATTCTTCGTCGGTGACCGATGACTCAGGGCGTATCCAAAGCGCCTTCATCGAGTTGACCGGCTCTTTTTCCCCGTCTTCGCCCTTATCCCCGCCATCCTTGCCCCGCTCTTCGAGGTAGATGGGATAGGAGACGAAATCCGAATACTTTTTGACGATCTCCCGCAAAACCCACTTCGAGAGGTAGTCCTTGGCCTCGGCGGGAGAATCGGCGTCGCCCTTTTCCGCTTCTTTTATGTGTAGCGTCACGTCCGACCCGCAGACCTCCCTGCGCCCCGGGCCGATGGAGAACGTCCCGTCCCCGGATGATTCCCACAGCCACGACTCCGCGCTTCCGGCGCGGCGCGTGTCCACGGTCACCCTGTCAGCGACTATGAAGCTCGAATAAAAGCCCACGCCGAACTGGCCTATCAGGTCCCCGTTACCCCGCGAGGCCTCCGACATGGCCGCGATGAACTCCTTCGTACCGCTCTTCGCTATGGTGCCGAGGAACGAGATCAACTCGTCGCGCGACATGCCGATGCCGTTATCCGAGACGGTGATGGTCCTGTTCGCCGAATCGATACGGACCGTTATCCTCCCATTGCTTGACTCTTCGCTCAATGCCTCATTACTCAGCTTTTCTATCCTGAGCTTGTCGAGCGCGTCTGAGGCGTTGGATATCAGCTCCCTCAAAAAAATGTCCGGGTTGGAGTAGACGGAGTGGATCATCAGCTCCAGAACCTGTTTGGCCTCGCTTTGAAATTCGTACCTGCCGACGTTGCCGTCCATAATATCCCTCCCTAAATATCTCACGCAAAATACGTTACGCTTCATCTTATTATAAAATCATACACGCCCGTTGTCACCATCGGGCTGAGGCCGTCCGCAATCACCCCGCACGCGCGCCCCTCTCCGGCGTCAATCGGAACGACACGTCCGCAGGACATTAAAGATTATTAAAAGAATAGGGAATTTGGGTTTCTTTAAGGAATCGCTAAGGAAACGCTGAATAAATGTTCTTTTCGGCGAAATGGAGTAGATTCGTTCTCCGTCAAAGCGGTTGTCGTGAAAATGGCCGCAGGCGTAGCAGAGCATCGCCCGAGGACCATTTTTATGG
>JAISQC010000202.1 GCA_031274465.1 Synergistaceae bacterium
GCCACATAAGGCGCGGGATGCTCAGGCGCTCCATGAAGCTCCTGTCAGATGCCGATTGCATTCTCAAACAGCTCCTTTGCCGTGCAATCTTAACACAACGCCAAGCATTTTCCACGATAGAATAACTCTTGTATTTTTGTTATAATACTAGAAGTATAATGAAACTAATTAGAGTTATCATGCTGGGGTTGGGGGGGTGTTATTTTGCCAGAGAGAGATTTCAGTGCCCTTTTCAAGCCTTTGAGGATAGGGCGCATCACGGCTAAGAACCGCATCATGGCGGCGCCGATGGGGGCGTATGTCGATCTGAACGGGCACCTCACCAGGGCAAATTCTGCTGAGTTCGAGATGCGGGCGAAGGGCGGCGCCGCCATAGTCAACCTCGGGGAGACGGTAGTCTGCAGCGAGACGGGCCAGGCCCATATGCCGATGATACGCATGGACGACCCCGAGACCGCGTCATCCATGTTGCCGGTGACGGAAGCCATCCACCGCCACGGCGCTCTCGCCGGGGTGGAGCTGTTGCACGCCGGAAACAGGGCCAACCCGAAATACATCACAGGGAATAAAATTTACGGGCCATGCGCGATGGAACGGGGCATGTACGGGGCACCGGTCTACGAGTTTACCGAGGAGATGCTTGCCGGAATTGCTGAAAAATTCGGCCGGGCTGCGGCTCTCGCGAAATTCGCCGGAGTGGATATCTGCATGATCCATGGCGGACACGGATGGCTGATAGCGCAGTTCCTCTCGCCGATCGACAATCACAGGGCCGATAAATTCGGGGGATCCTTCGAAAACCGCGCGCGATTCGCCCTAATGGTCATAGACAGCGTGCGAAGGCACTGCGGCAAGGACTACGCCATCGACTTCCGCATGAGCGGCTCCGAACTGACCGAGGGCGGAATAACCATTGAGGAGAGCGTCGATCTGGCAAAGCTGATAGAGGGAGAGGTTGACATCCTTAACGTGTCGGTCGGGACATTCCACTTCGTAAAAACCTCCCTTCACATGTTCCCCCCCGCTTTCATACCGTCCGGGGAGAACGTCAAGTACGCCCATGCCATCAAGCAAGCTGTTAAGATACCGGTCGGCACTCTGGGAGGGCTTGGCGAGCCGGAACTGATGGAGGAAATCGTCTCATCGGGCAGGGCCGACCTCATCACGCTGGGGCGGCCGATGCTGGCGGATCCGTTCCTTCCGGCCAAGCTGATGGACGGGCAGCATGAGGAAATCGTCCGTTGCTTGCGCTGCAGCGAATGCACAAGCTCTGGGTTCGTGCCATACGTGCCCTTCGCGTTGCACCAGCTCAGATGCGCCGTAAATCCGTGGATCGGGCACGAGCTCGATTATTTCACCCGCGCGGACAGACCGTCGTCCTCCAAAAAAGTGCTCGTGATAGGCGGCGGCCCCGCTGGCCTACAGGCGGCCGCCTCGGCGGCAGAGCAGGGGCACTCGGTCACGCTGTGCGAAAAGTCGGGCCGGTTGGGAGGGCTGCTTCTCTGCGCCGAGCATTTGCCCTTCAAGAAAAATCTCATTGAATTCGTCAAGGCGATGAAGGCAAGGTTGCGCAGGCTGGAGGTTGCGGTGAGGCTCGAAACGGAGGTCACGCCGGAATCTGCGGCGGCAATGTCTCCCGACGTCGTGGTGGTTGCCATAGGCGCCGAGCCTTTCCTGCCTCCCATCCCAGGCATCGACGGCGAAAATGTGGTCCTGTCCGTCAATCTGCACAAGGCGGAACTCGCTGGCGGCCGCGTCGTGGTGATAGGAGGCGGGCTGATCGGCTGCGAGGAATCGTATCATTTGCGCGTCGCTGGCAAAGACGTTACAATACTGGAAATGTTAGACGACCTGGCAAAGGACGCCCCGTTCCAGTACAGGCTGTGCATGCTGGACTATATGGAGCGCGCGGGGGTGAAATGCGAGCTTGGCGCGCAAGTCGAGCGGATAAACGGCGATGGCGTGGATTTCATAGATAAAGACGGCCTCCGTCGGTCCATTCAGGCAGACCACGTCGTGATCGCCACCGGGTTGCGCGCGCGCGGCAAAGAGGCCGAGGCGTTCAGGAAGTCGGCGCGGGTATGTTCCATAATAGGCGACTGTTCAGCGTCGCGGCGAATCGCGGACGCGGTCCGCGAAGGCCATTTTGCGGGCTATTACATTCAGTAGCGCGAAGCCATGGGGCTTTTCGTTAAATAATCTAATATATAAATGGAGGAGACGATCATGAAGCGGAATTTTGTGGCAGCCGTTGCGGCGGCAATCGTTTTGGCGGTTTTTTCAGCGGTGGCTGGCGTTTCGGCATATCCGGCATACGCCGCTGCCAAAGTGGTCACGATCAAGCTCGGCACCGTAGGCCCAGAGGAAGGCACTGACATCGCGACTGCGACCAGGGAGTTCATCAATGGCGTGGAAGCCGATTCAAACGGAGAGATCAAGTTCGACTATTACCCGAACGGCGCGCTCGGTGGGGATTTGGACATGGCCGAGATGTGCGCTCAGGGCACGCTTCAGATGTGCCAGCCCGCTTTCGGGGTCATGGCGACTTACAACCCCAAGTTCGGCGTCGTGGAGATGCCGTTTCTTTTCGACAGCCCTGACGGCGTTATCAAGGCCCTCGCCGGCGATTTTGGGGAAGAGGTCAAAAAACTGTACAAAGGCACCGGCTTCATGAGCCTCGGCCTGTCATACGGCGGCGGGCGCGGCATGACGAACAGCAAAAGGCCGATATCGGGGCCCGGGGACTTGCAGGGTCTCAAGATGAGGGTCATGGAGAGCCCGACATATATCGAAATGTTCAAGCTGTTCGGCGCCAACCCGACCCCTCTCAGCTTCAGCGAGCTTTTCACGGCGCTGCAGAACGGCACCGTCGATGGGCAGGACAACGACCCGTCGCTCACCTACGTCGCCCAGTTCTATGAAGTGCAGAAATTTTTCACCGCGACCGATCACGTTTATGCCGTCAACAGCACGGTGATCAACGAAGATTTCTGGAACGGTCTGTCCGACCAGCATAAAAAAATCATATTGGACAACAGCCAGAAATATCTCGTAGACCGCCTCAACGAGCTGTGCAAGGGATCTGGCGAGGATTACGTCAAGAAACTCGAGGAGAAGGGGATGCAGATTACCAAATTGACGGACGAAGGCAGGGCCAAATTCCGGGAATCCGTCGCTCCTCTGTACGAGTCGCAGAAGGGAAAATTTGGCGACCTCGTCGAACTCGCGAGGAAGGACGGCGGCAAATAGGCCTGGTTTTTTAAAATCGCCGCGCCCATCCATGCATGTCATGTAAGGAGAAGATGAAATGAGTGTCTTTAAAAAAGCTCTGTCATATTATGACGCGATCGAAGAAGGTATCCTTGTCGCGAGCTTCGCCGTCACGGTGTCTATAGTGGCATTGCAGGTTGTCATGAGATACGTGTTCAACAATTCGCTCTCCTGGAGCGAGGAGCTTACCCGTTTCATCTTCGTATGGCAGGTATGGATGGGCACCAGCGTCGCGTGCAAGAAAAACCATCACATCAGAGTGGAAATTCTGCCTTCTGTCCTGAATGGCAGGGCGAAGGCCGCTTATTTTCTGATTGGGGATATCCTGGTGCTCGCCTTCACGGTATTTCTGGTCTATGACGGATTCATCGTAGTCAATCGGCTGGCTGTGAGGAACATGCTCACCCCGGCGATGCAGGTGCCAATGTACTTAATGTACCTGTCGCTTCCCGTCAGCTCGATATGCGTGTGCGCGCGCATGTTGCGCCGCGTCGCGACGGAAGGCCGCTCTCTTTTCGGGCATCAGGCGCAGGAGGGCTGATGCCATGTCCGGGATAATCCTGTTCGCCCTGTTCTTCGGGCTGTTGCTGATCGTGCCGGTCGGATACGCCATAGGCATCGCGACATTGCTCTCGATGATCTTCTGTACGTCCATCCCGCTTGAGACGTTCACTCAGACGTCGGTTTCCGGCGCGAACTCGTTCACCCTGATGGCCGTGCCGTTCTTCATGCTCTGCGGCAGCCTCATGACGACCGGCGGGGTCGCAAAACGGATTGTCAATTTCGTGAACACCCTCTTCGGAGCGCTGACCGGAGGCCTGGCGATCGTAACGACAGTCGCCTGCATGTTCTTTGGGGCGATAAGCGGTTCGGCGGTGGCCACGACGTCCGCCATCGGGTCTTTCATGATACCCGAAATGAGGAAAAAGGGCTACGATGACGGTTTCAGCGGGGCCGTTGCCGCAGCGGCCGGGTCGGTCGGCGTCATAATACCGCCGAGCGTGCCCTTCGTCATCTACGGCGTGGTAGTGAGCTGTTCTATCAGCGACCTGTTCAAGGCCGGCATCATTCCCGGCATCCTGATGGGAGTCGCGCTCATGATCGTCTGCTACGCCTTAAGCAAAAATCGCGGCTACGAAGGCACTGGGCACGTCTGCACGGCTTGGGAGGTGTGGGCGTCGTTCAAGGATGCTTTCTTCGCGCTGCTCATGCCGGTGATAATCCTGGGCGGCATCTATTCTGGCGTGTTTACCGCCACCGAGGCCGCTGTTGTCGCGGTCGTGTATTGCATAGTCGTAAGCGTCTTCGTCTATCGCGAGATGACGTGGAAGCAGGTATACGAAGCTTTTAGCTCGGTAGTCGAGATAAACGGCGTCACGCTGTTCATGATGGGGTTCACCGTGATGTTCGCCTCATATCTGACGCTGGAGAACATACCTTCCTCGATAGCGAGTTTCATCATGTCGATATCGGACAACAAATTCATCATCCTGCTCATAATCAACTTTTTCCTGCTGCTGGTCGGCTGCGTGATAGACAACATACCGGCAACCATCATCTTCGCTCCCATCTTTCTGCCGGTGGTTGCGAAGCTCGGCATGTCCCCGATAACGTTTGGCGTGATGCTCACCATGAACCTGGCCATAGGTTTCGTGACGCCGCCCTACGGCATCTGCCTGTTCATGGTGTCCGCGATATCGGAAATTCAGATGGGCGAAATGATGAAAAACATGGTCGGGTTCCTGATCGCGTTGCTGGTCGTGCTTGCGCTCGTAACGTACATACCGTTCGTCACCATGTGCCTACTTTAAGCGTTTGGCGCGAACCAGGCAGCACAGGCACGCATACTCCGTCCCGTATGTTTCGTCGATTTGAGAAAAGTCGTAATCCATGACATCTACAATCCGCTCCGCCTCCGTATCCTGCAGCACGTCGGAGAAAAGCCCGCTCGCTTTGGCGCGCCATAGAGCGCAAGCAGCATTGTGGACTGCACGGTTTGGTCTTTTAGAGTGTCCTGGTTGTTCGTAAATTCAGAACCTGTATTCTGCGAGGTGTTGTCAAAGGGATTTGAAAAAATATTGAGAACTTATCAATAATGTACTGGGATATCGGTGAGTACGTGAGCCGCCGAGTTACCGAGAGCCGTTGGGGCAAATCCGTGGTCAAGGAATTTGCCGAGTTCATACAAAGCAGATACGTCGGCATCAAAGGCTTTTCGCCTCAGAATATTTGGCGTATGAAGCAATTTTACGAAACTTATAACGACAACGAAAAACTCTCAACCCTGTTGAGAGAATTGCCTTGGACAGGCTTTGCAGCATGGGGATCGGTCAAAGGAGTATTGCGGCGGGCTGCGAATGTTCCAGCAACACAGTGCCGAAGGTAGTCAGGCGCGCGGAAGAACTCGGGATCGTGTGGCCGCTGGAGGGAAGTTTAAGCTACTAGAAGAGGGCCAGAATTCGGAGTTTGCGATTTGGAATGTCACGATTCGATGGCTCACTCCGCCATCTGGCTTGCCAGTTTCACGATCCAGGCGTCATTTCTGCCTTTGTTGCCGCCCCTTACGTCGCCGTCATCCGATTCGCTATCGCCCACGAGGACAAACCCCCCGTCTTGAGTCTGCCGCACCTCGCTGGCCTCGTCCGCCCCCTTTCCGCCGAGGCACTTTTGCCAAGACATTTCCCCCCCCGGTGTCAGCTTGAAAACCCAGAAATCCT
>JAISQC010000225.1 GCA_031274465.1 Synergistaceae bacterium
GTCATCTTCGCCGAAATTGTCGCGGACGAAGCCCCGCAGTATTTCCTCCCTGTTAACTATGCCAACCAGCATCCCCTCGCGCACGACGGGGGCGCGCCTTATGTTTTTCTTGAACAGCACGACCATGGCGTTCGAGACCGTCTCGCCCTCGTCGAAGAATATCGAATTTTTCGTCATGTAGTCGCGCGCCGGGTCGTTTCCAACCCGCTTGACCCTGCTTTTTATCTTATCGATGTCGGGCATGATGAAATTTTCGTCCATATAACCCAGATATCCTGGAATCACAGCCCTCAATATGTCCTTCTCGCTCAGGAAGCCGACCACGCGCCCGGCGTCATTCAAAACGGGAAGCCCGCTCGCGTCGTGAGCGGCAAGTATCGCGACCGCCTCGAGCAAGGTCGTGTCCTCCGCAAGCGACGTCAAATCCCTGTCCATGATGTCCCCAACCAGCATTTTCCCACCTCCGCGCGCAATATGGCTATATTTTCTGGATCGTCACGTCGCCGACCGACGATTCGACCGCCAGCCTCGACTGAAGGCCCTTTTCAGGGCAGCAAATAGTCTGGATGACGCACGCCATGCCAAACCTTATCGTGTCCTCGATGCCCATGCGTTCCTCGCGCGCCACTATCATCCCGGCTATGAGCGCGTCGCTTGCCGCCCTGTACGTGATCGGGTTGTCCAGCTTCACCTCGGCGAGATAGAAGCCCTTTGTCGTGCAGAACAGGCTCGACCTGTTGAAATACGAGGTTATTATCCAGTCCACGCCCTCGTCGAAAATCTTCTTGGATACGTCCATCAGGTGGTCAAGGTTGGAGAGCGTCACGTTGCGCACGGTGCTGGCAAACCTCTGGTCGATCTTGACCACGGTTGGAAGCGCCTCGATCGCGAGGTCGAGAGCCGGGCCGGACGAGTCGATGTAAACGGGGATGTTTTTTTTCTTCACCCTGTCGATCGTCTCCCTGAAAAAATCGCACGGGACCCCCGGGGGGAGCGACCCGCCCATCTGCACTGCGGTGGCCTTTGGAAGAATGCGTTCGAGGTTCCAGAAAAAGCGCCTCACAGCGTCATCGGAAATCGTAGGCCCTTCCTCGGTCATGGCGGTTTCGATCCCGCCGGCGACGTCCCTTATGAAGGTATTTGTCCTGTTCTCTCCCTTGATGTTGACGAAGTTGGTGGTAATGCCCCGCGAGAGGAGGTCATCGCGGATGTAGGATCCTGTATGCCCTGCCAGAAAACCCGTCGCTATCGAATCGTAGCCCAGCTGTTTCAGTATGATGGACGCGTTGACCCCTCGCCCACCGGGGGAGCGGACGACTTGCTGGGCGCGGTACCAGCGCCCGGGGCGGAATTCGGCGGTCGAATAAGACTCATCCATGGCTGGATTGGGGGTGACTGTGATTATCATCGAACTGGTGCCTCCGCCATAAATCCCTTCACATCGCCGACGGACGATATGCGGGAAGTTCTAACCGCCCGCCCGCCTGATATCTCGGCGACGGACGGCAGTTCGCTGACTCCAAGTTTGGCTTTGATCCGGCCGGCGCGGTAGACGTCGATTATGGCAAGGTCCGTTTGAGACGATTTTTTCCACTCCTCGGCGGCCTGCACGATGGCAAGATGCCCGGGGTCTATGCCGGATATGAGCAGCGCGTACGCGTGCGGCCTTCCGAAAAGCGCGGACTCGAGGTAATGCAGGTTCGAGACGTACTCATAGGCTGCCATTGCCGCGATGGCGCCGTCGGCGGTCGCGGTGACGATCTGCCTCAAAAACTTTTCGCGCACGTCGCCGGCGGCGAAAACCCCCTCCTCCGACGTCTCCATCTTATCGTCGGCGATTATCCAGCCGGCTTGCGCCCTCTTTATGCCGGGCGCTCCGTCCAGAAATCCGAGCTCGGGCTTCATGCCGATGAAAATGAAGACCCCCTCCGCCGGGATGGTCTTGGTTTCAAGAGTTTTCACGTTTTTCAGCACAACCTGCTCGACCATGTCGCCGCCAGCGATCTCATCGACCGTGTACCCGAGCACAGGCTCTATCTTCGGGTTTGCGAGCGCGCGCTCCACCACTAGGACGTCGGCGCGAAACTCCTCCCTGCGGTGGACGATATGCACTTTCGACGCAAAGCGCGTGAGGTATTCCGCCTCCTCCACCGCGGCGTTGCCGCCGCCAACCACCACGACGCTGGCGCCTTCGTAAAACGCCCCGTCGCATACCGCGCAGTAGCTCACCCCTCTGCCGGCAAAACGATCCTCACCCTTGCATCCGATTCGGGAGAACGACGTCCCGGTGGCTATTATAAGAGCCTCCGCCGACACGTCGCCTTTGTCGGTGCGGATTATCTTGCCATTCCCGCCGATGGAGACGGATTCCACGCCGCATTCGCGCAATTCCGGGCCGAACATCTCGGCGTGCTCGCGAAGCGACTTCGCCAGAGCCATGCCTTCCGTCCGTTTCAAAGCCGGATAGTTTTCCACGTCGGCAGTCGAATTGATGGCTCCGCCGAACAGGCCGCGTTCTAAAACCAGCGTGTCGAGCCCGGCCCTGCGCCCGTATATCGCCGCCGTCAAGCCGGCAGGGCCGGCCCCGATTATCACAAGCTGCCGATTTTCCATGACAAAACCTCACCTCTTGGTCTCTTTTGTCTGAAGCGCCGTGATGGACGAGTCTCTTTCTGTTTATTATTTTAGCTCTTTATGCAACCTTACGCCACTGCATAAATCTATAAATTCCACGATGATCTTCGAATATTTCTTTTAATTCCAGCTCTGGGGCAAGCTCTTCCGCGAGCCTTGCGACCTCTGGCGTCTGAGGCCCTCCGCCCGTTTCGAGAAACAGCGGGGCGCCCGGTTTCATGTATCGCGGGACCCCCGACAGCAGCAACCTGCAAACATCCAGACCGTCCCGGCCTCCGTCAAGGGCGATGAGCGGCTCGTGATCCCTGACCTGAGGCTCGAGTGAGGCGATGGCCGAAGTCGGTATGTAGGGGGGGTTCGCGACTGCCATGTCGAGCGATTCAAGGGGCATTTCCCCGGCCGCGCCCAGCGGGTCGCAGCACTCGATGAATTTCAGGCGGGGCGCGACGCCATGGAGCTTTGCGTTGCGCTCCGCCACGATCAGGGAACGCGCGGACGCGTCTACGGCGTAAGCTTCGGCGGCGTCGCACTCAGCGAGGAGCGTTATGGCTATGGCGCCGCTTCCGGAGCACCAGTCGGCGAAAACGCGCGCCCCCGATTTCAAAAATTCGCCCGCCCGTTCGGTCAGGATTTCGGTCTCGGTCCTCGGGATGAGGACACTTTCATCGACTAAAAACTTCCTGCCGCAAAAATACGAGTCGCCGAGCACATACGCCATCGGCGCACCGGATGCGCGGCGCGCGCCCCGCTCCATGATGAGGCTGAAATCGCGCGCGCTTATGCGGCGTTCGGGGTGCGCGTGCAGGAACGCCCGGGAGGCTTGGACCGTCCCGCAGATTATCCTGTCGGCCTCAAGATGCGGCAGTGGGATGCCAGCCTCGGAGAACAGAGAAAAAAGCGCCCCTCTCGCCGACGATATGCTCGCGCCCGGCATCGCTACGCGGCGAAGTGTTTCATCTTCTCCGCCTGACCCGCCACCGAAAGCGCCTCGATCAGCTCGCTCATGTCTCCCTCGATTATCTGGTCGAGCTTGTGGAGCGTCAGCCCGATCCTGTGGTCGGTCACGCGGTTCTGCGGAAAGTTGTAGGTGCGGATGCGCTCGGACCTGTCGCCGGAGCCGACCTGGCCCTTGCGTTCGGCGGCGGTCGCGTCCTGCTGCTTGCGGAGCTCGAGGTCGTAGAGCTTGGTCCGCAGGAACTGCATGGCCTTAGACCTGTTTTTTATCTGCGAGCGCTCGTCCTGGCAGGTGACGACCACCCCTGTCGGGATGTGGGTGATCCTGACGGCGGAGTCGGTCATGTTGACGTGCTGCCCGCCAGCCCCCCCGGAGCGGTACGTGTCGATCTTGAGGTCCTCCGGCCTTATCTCGACGTCCACGTCTTCAGCTTCAGGCAACACGGCCACAGTGGCGGCGGACGTGTGGACCCTTCCGCTCGCCTCCGTCACCGGGACGCGCTGCACCCGGTGGACGCCGCTCTCGTATTTCAGCTTGCTGTAAACCCCGTTCGCCTCGATGCGGAAGACTATCTCCTTATAGCCGCCAATCCCAGTCTCGCTCGCTTCCAGCACCTCGACCCGCCAACGCTCCAGCTCGGCGTACCTGGTGTACATGCGGAAGAGGTCGGCCGCGAAAAGGGCCGCCTCCTCGCCGCCTGTGCCGCCGCGTATCTCGATGACGACGTTTTTGTCGTCGTCCCTGTCTTTAGGCAGAAGGAGCAGATGGATTTTTTTCTCCGTCTCGGCCCGCATCCCCTCCAAATTCGCCAGTTCGTCGCGGGCCATCGCGCGCATATCCTCGTCCGCTTCCTCGGCTATCATCTGGCGGGATTCCTCTATTTCGCGCGCGATGCGTTTGTACTCTCCGTAGGCGTCGATCACCGGCGTCAGCTCCACGTGCTTCTTGCCGAGCACCTGCATCTCGGATGGGTTCGACGCCACTTCCGGCGCCGACATGCGGCTTTCTATGTCCCTGTAGGTCCGTTCGACCTCTTCAAGCTTGCTCCAAAGTTCCATCTTTTTCCCTCACCTCGTCATGGGCGCTCGCGTACGCGTGCGGGTTCAGCGCGACGTCGAGCGATTTTATCGCGACCTCGAGCATGGAGGCGTCGGGCGTCCTGGTCGTCAGATACTGAAGCGAAAGGGCCGGCATGATGAGGAGTTTCCCCCATGTGTCCGATTTGGAAGCCGCGCGGATCACCTCGTACGACAGCCCGATGACCAGCGGCAGGAGCGCCACCCTCGCCAAAACCTTCCGCCATATCGGGCCGATGCCGAAAAACGAAAACACGATTATGCTGACCACGACGACCACCATCATGAAGGACGTCCCGCACCGCCTGTGAATCCGCGAGCAGCCCGAAACGCGCTCGATGTCCAGAGGCAGCCCTTTTTCATACGCGTTTATCGTCTTGTGCTCCGCGCCGTGGTAGGCAAAAACCCGCCGGATGTCCTTCCACAGCCCCACTGTCGCGACATAGCACACGAAGACCATTCCCCTAGCCGCGCCTTCTATGACGTTTTTGAGCGCGGGCGACGCTCCGGCGTACGAAGCCGCCTTGTCGGACAGCCAAACCGGAAGCGCTATGAAAAGCCCCCCGACCATCAATACGGCGAAAATCACAGTGCAGGCCATCTCTAAGAGAGAGAAATCCCCCTCCTCGCCAAGCGCCTGTTCGGCAGAGATGGAGAGCGCGCGAAACCCTATCCGCATCATCTCGGCCATGGAGGCGAACCCTCGGATCACCGGCCACTTCCACGCGCCTTTTTTCAGCCACGCGGCCTCCAGCCACGATTTGCTCCAGAGGCTGCCGTCGGGCTTGCGAACGACCAGCCCCCAGTGCTCGGGACCCTTCATCAGCACGCCCTCGATAACGGCCTGCCCGCCAATCGGAATGCGCCGCGCCTCGTCCGGGGCGGAATGCCCGCCTTCGCTCGGAGCGCCGAGGAACGAGCAAAACAGGGCGCACGCAACGTTTGATAATTTCGCCGCAAAAGCAAAGGCTCTTTTCATCTCTCGCCCAGCACTTCCTCCGTGGATGAAAAAGGGCTCCCGCAGGAATTAAGCTCAGTGCATCCGCCGGAGACGCAGGGCGGCCCGGACGCGTCGAAAAGTTCCGGCGCCATGGCAAAGACGAGCTCCAGCATTCGCCTGGCAACGGAGCGTATCTCCCACTGAGCCCTCCGGCACAGCCTCAGCGCGAAGAAATGACGCAGCTCGCGGGAGTTCATGGTCACTATGATGCTCGTCTCCCACCCGTGGGGCAGGATGAATCGGGCGTCCTCTTTGGGCACCCCCAAAGCTATCATCCTCTCGTAAGCGCTGTGCGCCTCCGCCGCTTGCGAGCCGAAAATCTCTACGGCCTCGGCGTTGCCCTCTATCGAGGGCGGGACGACGCACCTGGGAGGGCCCATCGTGACGTACCGCTGGCTCTGCTGGGAATAGCTCGCCACCCGGTGGCGGACCAGCTGATGGGTGGCGACCCGGCTCACGCCCTCTATCGCGTAGGTGAACGACGCGTGCTCGAACGGGGACAGGTGCCCCGCGTCTCGGAGCAGTTTCAGGAAATGCCGTATTTTTTCGGAGTCGAGCCCGTCGTAAAGATCCCCGACCGACGACGCGCTGTAGCACAGCTTCGCGGCTGCCGCCACGAGCCGGGCCGGTTCGGTGGTATGGGCCACCAGCCTCACTTCAAGGGACATCTTCCGCCTCCTTGCAAAAGGCCCGCCGCTCGTATGGCACATTGCCATTCGAGCGGCCGGAGGCCTTAAATTTAGCGATTCAATCGAAAAAACCCTACGCCCGCAAAATGGGGGCATAGGGTTTTTCATAATGGCCGGGCAAGCGGCGCCGTGAGATATTTACTCGGCCGCGTCTTTGTTTCTCTGGCCATAGTCCACCCCAGCGTACTTCTGGCGGAATTTTTCGAGGCGGCCGGCCTCTATGACCCGCCCCTTCTTTCCGGTATAGTACGGATGGCACGAATTGCAGACCGCGAGCTTCATCTCGGGCTGCGTCGAGCGGGTGACGAACCTGTTGCCACAGGCGCAGGTGACGGTACACTCGCCATATTTCGGATGTATATCCTTTTTCACTAGCTTACACCTCCAATTCCACGGCACACTTTACAGCAGACGAACGAAATTATATTACCGATCCGACCAAACCGCAAGACCATGGATATTTCCGTTTTTTCATGTCGTCGAAACCCCTCGATTGCAAAAGTAAATTCCACCCCCGGGGGTGCGAAGCGTTGAATTTAATCTTACAAAGAAAATAGCCACGTAGTTCATCTGTAATTCCCGGAATTATTTTTACCACCATAAAGAATAACAGCTAAGAGAGAACCAGCGAGAATTTATGCAATGCATAAACCAAGTAAAATCAATAAATTTACTTGACGCAAATGTTTTTAACTCCTATAGTCAGGTGGTAAAAAATATTTATACCACTTGGCGAGGGGTTTGCGATGGCAAAGAGTTTTATTCATTATCAAGAGATTAAAGGCGCCTTGTACGCGTCTATCTACACACCCAAAAAAGTGAACGGTAAAAAAGACAACCAACCACAATATCTGGGACGCGTAATTGATAGAGACAAAGGCTTATACCGAAGCAAACAGCGCGGAGTGTTCAAGTATAGCCTTGCCCATGG
>JAISQC010000261.1 GCA_031274465.1 Synergistaceae bacterium
TGCGAGTTCATCATCGCCATGTCAAACGGCGTCAATCCCTCTACGCTCTTTGCGCGTTTATCAGCCCCGGCGTCGAGCAATATTTTTGTCAGATCGTAGTCGTACGCGGCGGCAATGAGCAATGGCGCATGCCCATCGCACACGGCGTTGGGATCGGCACCCGCGTCCAACAGCATCTTTATCAGTTCAGCGCGATTTTCATGCCCGCTTTCCTCCCATCTCGTGAATATGTTTGTCAAAGCCCAATACAAAGGGGACAGATGTTCTGGCGAGCGGTCGGGGTCTACGTCCGCGCCTGACTTCAAGAGTTTTTTTGTAAGTTCGATGGACAGGGCATAATCGTTAAGGCTTGCCGCAAGCCCTAATGGGGTTATTGTTCCAGATTTTCCGCCATACGCGCCGCTGTGATTTACATTAACGCCGTGCGCAAGCAGTATGTCAAATACCTCCATGGAATTCATCTTATCTTGGACCGAATGTTTTTTTGGAAAATAATAAACGTCCGCCCATATTATTGCACTCATAAGCGGTGTAAAATCGCTGGAATCTTTCAATTCGGCACTTGCGCCAGCTTTTAGGAGTAATTTGACCATTTGAGGTTTTGCATGTCGTATAGCTCCCCAAAGAGGGGTTCTGCCGCGTATTGTATCATCACTGTATAATTTGTTTATTTCAAATCCATCAAGAATGGCAAGCGCAACCCCGTCAACGTCGTTATTTTCTATCATTTTGAAGAAATTCCCGGGCTTAACGTCGGCTGTTGATTTTGACGCCGCAAACACATGCGATAATAAAATCACAGCGTTAAGAAATTTCTTTAGATTTCTTTTAGATTTCTTTGGATTCATGGCATGTCTCCACCTCACCCGCGCGCAACACAACATATTCAATCACGGCATGTGCGAAATCGCGTCAATCCGGGATGGGCATTTATGCCGTAATGGCAGCGCTTACGATCTCGCGGGCTTCCTCCTGTATGCGGCGCAGGTGGCTCTCGTCACGGAAGCTCTCGGCGTAGATTTTATAGACGTCCTCCGTACCCGAGGGGCGCGCCGCGAACCAGCCGTTTTCCGAAACCACCTTCAGGCCGTCTATCGGCTGCCCGTTGCCCGGTGCCTCGGTCATCAGCGCCGTTATCGGCTCGCCTGCCAGGTCCTTCGCTTTGACGCCTGAGGGCGACAATTTCTTCAATGCGGCTTTCTGCTCCGGCGTCGCCGGCGCATCGATCCGCTGATAGAACGGACGCCCGAACCGGGCCGTCATGTCCCTGTAGTGTCTGGACGGAGACAGGTCCGTAACTGCAAGTATCTCGGCGGCGAGGAGGTCCATTATGAAACCGTCCTTGTCCGTAGTCCAAACCGTTCCGTCCTTGCGGAGGAACGACGCCCCGGCGCTCTCCTCCCCCACGAAACCGAACGAGCCGTCGGCCAACCCCTCGACGAACCATTTGAAGCCCACCGGCACCTCGCAGACCTTCCGGCCGATCGACGCGGCCATCTTGTCGATGATGGAGCTTGAGACGAGGGTCTTCCCTATCATGGCGCCTGTGCCCCACTCGCCCCTGTGGAGCATCAGGTAGTTAGCGGCGACCGCCAGGTAAGCGTTGGGATCCATCAGCCCCTCTTCGGTTACGATCCCATGCCTGTCGAAATCGGTGTCGTTGCCGAAAGATATCGCGTACCTGTCCTTGTTGGCGAGCAGACCGGCCATGGCGTAGGGCGACGAGCAGTCCATCCTGATTTTTCCGTCCCAGTCAAGCGTCATGAACGAGAATGTCGGATCGACGTATTTATTGACTATTTGCAGGTCGAGGCCGTACATCTCGGCGATCGGCGCCCAAAACGCGACTCCCGCGCCGCCCATCGGATCGACCCCTATCCTGATCTTCGCGCCCGCAATCGCCCCCATGTCCAAGATGTTGCGAAGGTCGGACGCGTAAGGCGCGATGTAGTCGATGAATTTCGTAGTCGGCGCGGCGGAGGCCCGCGCGAAAGGCATCCGCTTCACGTCTTTGTTGCCCCCGGCAATCAGCTCGTTTGCCCTTTTCTGTATCAGGCCGGTTATCTCCGGCGAGGCCGGACCGCCGGAAGGTGGGTTGTACTTTATGCCGCCGTCCTCTGGCGGGTTGTGCGAGGGCGTTATCACTATCCCATCCGCCCGCGTGGCGTTTTCCCTGTTCCATCCAAGTATGGCGTGAGATATCACCGGGGTCGGGGTATATCCGAAATCATTTTGCAGCCTGATTTCCACCCCATTGGCGGCCAGAACCTCGACGGCGGTTCTTATGGCTGGCTCGGAGAGGGCATGGGTGTCCATGCCGACGAACATCGGCCCGTCTATTTTGCCCGATTTGCGAATCTCGGCGACCGCCTGGCATATCGCAAGTATGTGAGCCTCGTTGAACGAATTTTTGAACGACGACCCCCTGTGCCCCGAAGTCCCAAACGACACCAAAGACCGCGAGTCGCTTGGGTCCGGCGCGTTAGTGTAATAAGCCGAGACCAGTCGGGGCACTGAGACCAGCATCTCCTTAGGCGCTTGTTTCCCTGCGAGTTTTGATGCATCCATATCCTCAGGCCTCCATTAGTTTTTCGATTTTTTCCACTTTTTGAAGCTCCGCGCGCCGCTCGGGCAAAACTCGTCTCGCGAGAGAGAAAATTGATGTTATCATGATTTAAATCACGACGCTCGAAATCACGTCACGGCGCTGAGTTTGCATTGTCGTCGGTATATTTTATATTTTACCGCAAAATGCCATTTATTGGCTACCCAAAAAACGGAGGCTATTGTAATAATGAAACGAATTTTCAATTTGTATTTTTTTATTGCCGTGTGCTCTCTTGCCGGAATAGCCGGGACGTTTTTGATCAACAGGATGGACCCGGTGCGCACCGCGTCGCGCGACGGCGCGGCGATGGGCGCGGCCGTCAGGATGACGGTCGGCGCCGCGAAATCAAAAGGCGAGCTCGACGAGATACTGGGCGCGGCGTTCGATCTCGTCGGCGACATCGAAAAAAAACTGACGGGATACGGCGCATCTTCCGACGTTTCCATGATAAACGCGAACGCCGGCAGCACGGGCGTCAAGGTCTCGGGCGAGACGTGGGAGGCGCTGGCGGCGGCGCTGCGCGCGGCGCAGATGACCGATGGGGCATACGATCCGACAATCGGGCCGGTCGCGTCGTGCTGGCGGGAAAATCTGTCCAAAGGCGAGATACCGACGGACGGGGAGATACTGGCGGCCTCGCTCAAAGTGGGGCACGAGGCGCTCCGCCTGTCCGCTCCGGACTCCGCGTTTCTCGATATGGAAGGCGGGGCGCTCGACCTCGGCGGGATAGACGAGGGATACGCCTCGGCGCTGGTCCGCGACCTGCTGCGCGAGCACGGCGTCACGTCGGCGCTGATAGAGATGGGAGGAAGCGCAGTAGCCCTTGGGGGAATGCGCGACCCCGGAACGCCAGAGAGAAAGCCGTGGCGCGTCGAGATACAGGACCCGTCCGCGCCGCAGGGAACGCCCATCTGCGCGATAGAGCTGAGAGAGGGCGCCATAGCGACGGCAGGCAGCTACGAACGCTCATCCGAGGCCGGCGGGAAGCGATACGCCAATATATACGACCCGGCAAAAGGCCGCCCGGTCGAGGGGCGTCTGAAATCCACGACGATAATCTCGAACGACCCGGCTATGGGCGACGCCCTGTCAACGGCGTTCATGGTCACAGGCGTCACGCAAGCCATCGAATTGATGCGGGCCTTGCCGGGCTTCGAAGCCGTATTTATATCAGAGACTGACGGCGGATACGAGATACTGGCGACCAGCGGCCTGAAGGACATGCTAAAGACTGTGCCCGGCGGCCCTTCAATATCGTTTTACGACATCTGGTGATGGCGCAGGCAACGGAGGTACCCCCCGCCGGCAGACGAAGTTTACAGTATCACTAAATTTAGTGATATAAAAAATAAACAAGAACATCCGGCACCGGTTCCCGCGCCGGACTCGGGCATAAACATCGGATAAAACTGTTAGAATATATCATGAAAATAAATTCCAAGTTTATCGGCGTTCTTGTGGCTACTCATCGTCGGTTCTGAACATTCACACAGCAGACCGCGAATCGGGCTTAAGGGGCGGAGCGATTTCGCGCGGTCCGAGGGGGTTTGGGAGACTTTCCAACGAGCGGGAACAGACTGTGTGGCAGTCCAATCCCCCTGCTTGCCCCAATCTGATTCTGGAGAGCCGGAATAATTGCTTGCCAGATCAAATTCCCTTATCGGATGGCGTAAAATAATCAAGGCGGTGATACAAATGCTAACGATCGAAACGATCCGCGACAGGGCGCAACCTATCGCAAAGAAATACAATGTCGTGAGCCTTGAACTTTTTGGCTCATATGCAGACGGCACGGCGGACGAAAACTCAGACGCTGATTTCCTCGTCCGGTTTGCTGCTCCCGTGCCGTCGATATTCAAGGTTATGGGCTTCCGCGAAGAACTTTCGCGTGTCCTCGGTTTGCCTATTGACGTAGTTACTCTGCCCCTAACGCGACCCGACAAACTGCGAGTGTCGCGCACGGAGAAAATCGTATGAACGAACGTGACATGACGAACATTGAACGAATCGCCGACGAACTCCGCTACATCAAAAGCGTGACGGCAAAAACCTCACGGGAGCGGTTTATGTGCGACGAAACTCTGCAACACGCATTATCAATGTCGATACTGACAAT
>JAISQC010000045.1 GCA_031274465.1 Synergistaceae bacterium
GAGTCCGCGCCCAGTTGCCTTGGCTTTTCGGCCAGCCTGTACCCTCTTCCGTGGACGGTGTGCAAAAGTTCCGGATTTCTGGGGTCGGCCTCGATCTTCCGCCTCAGCCGGAAGATATGCACGTCGAGCGTCCTCGTGTCGCCTGCCTGCATTCCCCACACGCGGCGGAGCAGCTCGTCGCGCGACACCGTGCGCCCGTTTGCTGAAGCGAGCGCCTCCAGAAGGCGGTACTCCGTGTCGGACAGCTCGAGCGGCGCGCCGTCGATGTAAGCTTCGCCGCAGTTGGCGTCCACAGTGAGGCCCCCGGTGGAAATGGCCTCCCTGGGGTTGGCCGGGCGGCTGCGTTTCAGCAGGTTTTCGATCCGCGCCGCAAGCTCCGCTATGGAAAACGGCTTTCGCACGTAATCGCTTGCCCCCGCCGCGAAGCCGGCGATGGCGTCTTCCTCCTCGCGCCGCGCGGTGAGCATTATTATCGGTATGTCGCGCGTGGCGCGGTCGTCTTTGAGACGGCGGGTCACTTCGAAGCCGTCGAGCCTGGGCAGCATGACGTCCAGCACGATGAGGTCAGGGATCAGTTCGGCTGCGGAATTGAGGGCGCCGTCACCGTCGCTTGAGATATCGCACCTGTAGCCTTTGCGTTTCAGAGCCTCCGCCACGAGGCGCGCGATGGATTCCTCGTCCTCCACTATGAGAATTCGCGCAGGCAAATCAATGATCCTCCTTCATGGGCCTTCGATACTCCGACGCCCTCACCCGCACCCCTGTCAGCATGTAGCAGATCTGCTCGGCCACGTTGGTCACGTGGTCTCCCGCGCGCTCCAGCACGCGCGCCACGTTTACGAGCTTGTTGCCCCCGGCCGCCAGCGCGGGGGAGTCCATGGCGATCCTCATCACTTCGGCGAACGCCGCGTCCTCGAAGTCGTCCACCTCGTCGTCCATGGCGAACACCTCTTTCGCGAGAATCGAGTCGCGCTTGAGAAGCGCCGTCATGGCCGTGTTCAGCATCCGTATGACCTGCTCGCCCATAGGCTGTATGTTTTCGAGGGGCTTGATCGGCGTTCCGAGGTCCAGCGTGACGCGAGCGACGCTGACGGAGAGATCGGTGAACCGCTCGAGGTCCAGCGCCATCCTTATGCACGCCTCCAGCGCCCGGAGGTCGAAGGCTACCGGCTGGTATCTCGCGATGAGCTGGAAGCTCACCTTGTTTATCTCGAGTGCCAGGGCATCCGCGTCATCGTCGCCCTCCAGCACCGAACGCGCTATGTTTTTGTCCTGGCGCGAGAGGGACCAAACCGCGTCCCTCATCGACCGCTCCGCCATCGTCCCCAGTTCGAACACGTGAGCGAAGAGGGAGTCTATCTCCTTGTCTTTGAAACTGTTCATCGCGACCATGCCTCCCCGCTATCCGAAACGCCCGGTTATGTAGTCCTCCGTCCTGGGATCGGAGGGAGTAGTGAAAATGCCCGTGGTTGGCCCCGCCTCGACCAGTTCTCCCATGAGGAAGAAAGCCGTGGCATCGGAAATCCGCGCCGCCTGCTGCATGTTGTGCGTCACTATTGCAACAGTATAGTCTTTTTTGAGCTCGCGCACCAGCTCCTCTATCCTGGCAGTCGCAAGCGGGTCGAGGGCGGATGTCGGCTCGTCCATGAGCAGCACCTCCGGCGAGACCGCTATGGCGCGCGCTATGCAAAGCCTCTGTTGCTGGCCGCCGGAGAGCGAGACCGCCGGCTCGTTCAGCCGGTCCCTGACCTCCTCCCACAGCCCGGCGCTCGAAAGGCTGCTTTCGACTATCTCGTCGAGCCTGGATTTGTTCCGTTCCCCAAGCAGTTTTTGCCCGTATGCAACGTTTTCCCTTATCGAAAACGGGAATGGGTTCGGCCTCTGGAAGACCATGCCGACCTTGCGGCGCAGGGCGGTCACGTCCACCTCGGGCGCGTAGATGTCGCTCCCGTCCAATAGCACGCGCCCCTCGACGCGGACTCCGCCCACGAAATCGTTCATCCTGTTGAGGCATCTCAAAAAAGTGCTTTTGCCGCACCCCGACGGGCCTATGAACGCCATGACGGAGTTTTCCGCGACATCGACCGAAATGTCTTTCAGCGCGTATGGAGCGTTCGCAGAATACGCCATCGAAAGCGACTCCGTCTTGAGCTTTGCCCCGTCCATCAACATCTCTCTCCCCGGGTCATAATTTTTTTCGCATATGCGATCTCGCCACGATGCCAGTCATGGATATGCCGAGCGTAAGCGCCAGCAGCACGAGAATGGTGCCATACTGGATTGGGCCGGTTTTGTCTATTTGAGTCCCCGCCGTGGCTAGGACGTATATATGATAAGGCAGGGCCATCACCGTGTCGAAAATGCTCGACGCGAATCCGGGCGAGAAATAGACCGCCCCCGTGAACATTATGGGCGCGGTTTCGCCGGCGACCCTGCCGACGCAGAGTATGCCCCCCGTTATGATGCTCGGGAGCGCCGACGGCAGGACGACCCTGTATATGGTCTGCCATTGGGTTGCGCCAAGGGCGTAAGACGCGTCCCGGAAATCCTGCGGGACGTTTTGGAGCGCGGTTTCAGCGGCTGTGATGAGCGTAGGTATGGCAAGGCATCCCAGCGTGAGGCCTGCGGACAGCAGGCTCACGCCGAACCGCAGAAAGCTGCAGAAGAACGCAAACCCAAAAAGCCCCAGCACCACGGACGGCACGGAGGCGAGGCTGCGTATCGCCAGCCTCAGGAGCCTGGTGAGCGTGCCGTCTGCCGCGTACTCGTTGAAATATATGGCGGTGAGTATCCCGACAGGGAAGGCGAACGCCATGGACACCGCGATCAACTGCACGCTTCCCACTATCGGCGTGACGATGCCGCCCTCGGTCATCCCTGCCCTGGGGGGCTCTGTTATGAATTCCCAGGTCAGGGCGCCCCATCCCTTCGAGGTCAGAAACGCGAGCGACGCCCCCAGTATGGCGGTGGATATTGCCATGCAGCAGCATAATGCGGCGGTGGCCGTCAGGTCGGCTGTTTTTCTCATAAAGTGGGTCTTCATCGGTTTATTTTGCCCTCCTCGCCGATTCGATCTTCATGACGAGCATGTTGAGCAGACAGGTGAAGAGCATGAGCAGGCACCCCATGAAGAAAAGCGCGTGGTAGTGAGGCGAGCCGACGGGGGTCTCGCCCATTTCGGCGGCGATGGTCGACGTGAGGGGCCGGACAGGATCCGTTATGAATCTGGGGATGAGCGCGGCGCCGCCGGAAGCCATCAGCACCACCATGGTCTCTCCGACGCTTCGCATCATGCCCAAAATGGCGGCGGACACTATGCCCCGCGAAGCGCATGGCAGCACGACCTTGAACATGGTCTCAAATCGCGTCGCCCCTAGGGCGTACGACGCGTCGCGAAGCGACTGCGATACTGCGCGGAGGCTGTCCTCCGAGAGCGTGGCTATCGTCGGCAGGATCATCACGCCGAGCAGGAACGACGCGTTCAGCATGTTGAGGCCGCTTAAAAGCTCGAACTTCGCCTGCATCCAAGGGGCGAGGACCACCATGCCGAGGAAGCCCAGGACGACCGATGGAAGAAACCCGAGTATTTCCAGCGACACCTTGCAAAACTCCCTTGCGCGCTCGGGGCAGACGTCCGATATGAAAAGCGCGACCGCCGTTCCAAATGGAATGGCTATGACGCAGGACAGGAGAGTCACCGCGCAGGACCCGGCGAATAGGGGCAGCATTCCGTAGCGGGGCGGGCTTGAGACGGGATACCATCTGTTCCCGCTGGCTATGTCCAAGATGGAGACCTCGGACAGTATCGGCATGCCTTCCTTGATGAGGAAGAGGATGATGAAGCCCATCAGCCAGATTCCCGAAAGCGCCGCGGCTGTCACTATTCCGCGCGGCGCTTTCTCGCTCCATCTGGCGCCAGATGCCGCCATTTTCCCGTATGCGCTTTTAGGCACGCTGCTGTCCCCTATGTCGGCAGGATATTTTACTTGAGAGTCACGAAGCCTTCGCGGGCCACGTACTTCTGCCCGTCGGGGCCAGTCAGGAAGTCGAGGTACTTTTTCACGTTGCCGGACGGCTCGCCGTTCGTGTACATGTAAAGGAACCGGCTGGTGGCTATTGATCCCTTTCGCGCGGTTTCGGGGCTTCCCGCCACGCCGTTTATCGAAAGTCCCTTGACCAGTTTCGCGTCCACGTAGCCGAGGCTGTCGTATCCGATCGCAAGCGGGTTGCCGGCAACCGTCTGGACCACCGCGCCGGACGAGGCGGCGACGAGCGCTCCTGGGGTGACTTCCGCGCCTTCCATTACCTTCTCCGCCCACACCTCGAAAGTGCCCGAGCTCGTGTCGCGCCCTACGACCGCTATCCTTTTGTCGGGTCCCCCGACCTCGGACCAGTTCGTTATCTCGCCGGCGTAGATCTTTTTCAGCTGCTCGACGGACAGATCGCCCACTGGGTTGCTCGGATGGACTATGGGGACTATGCAATCCACAGCCACTGTTACCTGAAAGGGCTTCACGCCTTTTTTGCCAGCGTCGTCGATCTCGGAAGCCTTCATCTCCCTGCTCATCGCCGCTATGTCGGTCGTCCCGTCGATCAGGGCCTTCGCGCCGTTGCCGCTCCCGCTGCCGGAGACCGACATGCGGACATCGGGATTCATCTTCATGAAAGCCTCGGCCGTCGACTGCGCGAACGGCAGGATCGTAGTCGATCCGTTGATGGATATCTCTGACGCGGCGAGCGACTTGCCGGCGAACAGACAAAGCGACATGACCGCAACCAATGCTGCAAGGAACTTTCTCATACACATTACCTCCAATGGGTTTGATAAATTTTTACTGCCTACGCGCGGAGTATATCCAGCCCGTCATACGAAAAAATTAACGCGATGTTACAAAAATGTTACGGCGCATGGGGCGTTTTCGCGAAAAGCTCGCCGCCGCAAACGGCGGACATGGTATAAAATCTTTGCTGGGAGTGCCTGGTTTCCATGCTCGTATTTGGGCAAGGCGATGAATTGGGGGAGTGACGGCAAATGGGAAACTTTATATTCCACGGGTGCGACGCGGCGGAGCTGGCAAGAGAGTTTGGGACCCCTCTGTATGTGATGTCGGAGGACGAGGCTATCGATAGGATAAGGGCGGTCAAATCGTGTTTTGACGACAGTTACGAGAGGTGCCGTACGCACTTTGCGTCAAAATCGTTTTTGTCGAGGGATATGCTTGGGATAATAGAGTCCGAGGGCCTCGGGCTTGACGTCGTGTCCGGCGGGGAGCTGTACCTGGCCCGGGACGAGGGTTTCCCGCCCGAGAAGATAGCGTTTCACGGCAACAGCAAGACCGACTCGGAGATACGCGACGCGCTGGAATATCGCATCGGCAAATTCGTCTGCGACAGCTTGCAGGAGATAGCCGCAATCGGCGGCATTGCGCGCGCGGTTGGAGCGCGCGCTAAAATC
Organism: Synergistaceae bacterium; assembly: GCA_031274465.1. Lineage (GTDB taxonomy): Bacteria > Synergistota > Synergistia > Synergistales > Synergistaceae > JAIRKI01. Next base: position 5,456 of record JAISQC010000045.1, read on the forward strand.
CTGATAAGAGTCAACCCCGGCGTGGAAGGGAACACCCACAGGCATATGCTTACTTCGGGGGGGCGGACCAAGTTTGGAATACGGTCCTCCGAGATCGCGGACGCGGTTTCGCTCTGCATGGGGCTTGAAAATATTGAGCTCGGCGGATTTCACTTTCACGTCGGATCGCAGCTCATGGACAACTCGGCCCATCTAGCCGCGCTCGACGTGCTCCTAGGCCTGATAAAGCGCCTGAAAGTTGAGCTTGGCTTCGATACGGAGGTTCTGGACATGGGAGGGGGGTTCGGGGTCGCCTACACCGACCTCGACAAGCCTGCCCCGATAGATGAGTTCATCCGCCCGATGGTGGGGCGAGTATGCGAATTCTGCGCGTCCAACGGAATTTTTCGCCCGGACCTGATAATCGAGCCGGGGCGTTTCATCGCAGGCCCTTCGGGAATCACTTTGTACACGGTGTGCAGCGTGAAGGAGGTGCCGGGAGTCGCGATTTACGCCGGGGTTGACGGCGGGTTCCCGGACAACCCGCGCCCCGCTCTCTACGAGGCGAAGTACGACGCGGTAATTGCCGACAAGTTCGGCGAGCCGCGCACGGAAACGGTGACCATCGCCGGGAAGTGCTGCGAATCGGGCGACATACTGATCCGCGACATAGCGCTGCCGCACGTGGAGCGAGGCAACATAATAGCCGTTTTGTGCACTGGGGCTTACAACCACTCCATGGCGAGCAACTACAACAAAAACCCGGTTCCGGCCGTCGTCGCGATAAGGGGCGGCGTCCCCCGCGTGTCGGTCCGCCGCCAGACTTACGCGGACATCTTCGCCTGCGACAGCCCCAAGACGTAGCCTCTGTTTTTTTTGATGTAGTCTACGAACATGTGCAGAATTATCAAGTGGGCGTCCTCGGCTTGCTCGTAGTTTTCTACCGGCACGTGCAGGCTTATGTCAGCCATTGCCCGGGATTTGCCGCCGCCCATGCCGGTTATGGCGATGAGCGTGCCTCTTCTCTCTTTGGCGTACTCGCACGCTTTTACGATGTCCGGCGAATTCCCGCTCGCGCTGACGGTGATCAGAACGTCGCCGTCGTTCATCAGGTTGATCAGCTGCTGCCTGAAAATTTCATCGAACGAGATGTCGTTTCCGAACGCCGTGATCTTTTCGACGTTGTCCGAGAGGGAGATTATGCGAAACCTGCGCGCCCCTTCGAGCGGAGCGGCGTTTTTTCCGAAATCGCAGACGAAATGGTTTGCGGTCGCGGCGCTGCCCCCGTTGCCGATGATGAAAATCTGCCTGTCTTTCGCGTATGCGTCCCTTAGCGCCTCTATTGCACGCCCGAACGCTTCCCTGTCCAGTTTGCGCGCCGCTTCGTGCAGCGAGTCGAGATACTGGTCAACGTATTCCGAGTATGTCATGACGTCAAACGCCTCCCTTTCCTGATTTTTCGAGCAGCTGGGCGTACAGGTTCGGCACAGTCTCCGAGTGCCTCCCCCGCACGTAAAAGCCCTCTCCTCCGTCCGCCACCGTCCGCGCCAGTATCGTCTTCCACGGCCTGAAATAATAGCGGGGGTCGTCCTTTGGCGGCGTCTCGCTTATGTCGCGCCCTTCCAGATCGTGCAGGTCGAACACGGCGGTGGTGAAACGGGCTATCCTTCTGCCGTGCTGATGGGCGACGTTGCGGGCCATCGCCAGGCATTTCAGGTAAACCTCCGGTCCCATTACCGCCGATCCGAATTCGAGGAACACACCGTTCTCCAAATTTGCCACGCTGCGCGCGTATATCAGGAAATCCGTATAAGATGCCCCGCCGAGCGCGGCGCCGTCGCAATTAGGGTGCTCGTGTATTATATCACTGCCAATGCTGACATGGACGGTGACCGGAACGCGGAACCTGTAGCCTGCGGCTAGGAGCGAGCACGAGCGGTGGGGGAATTCCCCCTCTTCGATGGCCTTCCCGATGGCCTCGCCAAAGCCGATCTTATCGCGCGCCGCTGTTTTGGCGCAATCGTTCAGCCCTCCGGTTTCGGCCCACAGGCCGAACTGGCCTTCGCTGATGTAGCGGGCGACGCTCTCCGTCGTCTGCCCGATGAGGGCGAACTCATAGTCGTGTATCGCCCCCGCCCCGTTGAGGGCGATGTGAGTGACAAGCCCGCGCTTCATCAGTTCCGCGAGCAGCGGTCCATTGCCCTCGCGCAGGACATGCGCGCCCAGCGCCAGTATCACTGCCGCTCCGGTTTTCCTCGCTTCCACTATGCGGTCGGCCAGGATTTTGATCGTGGGGTGGTTCATAGTCGGTTTGACGTCTTTTGGGTCGAACATGACGCTCAGATCCAAATCGTGTTCCCTCTCGGACAATGGCCTGAGGCGAAGCTCTGATCGGTCGAACAGCTCAAACGGCATGATATCCTCCTCTAAAACGGCGGTCAGCGCGGCTCGGGTCGCATCATTTGCCGGGCTCAGGGCCGTCCTGATCGTCGGCGAAGAGAAGCTTCTGCGCTGCCTTGGCCTTGACGCGCGAACGTTTTTTCACGAAGCTCTTCAGCTTGTTTGTGAAAAATGCGGCCTCGTCTTTGTTTTTGCCGACAAAATGCTTTTTCAGCGCCGTCAGCATCGCGAATGCCACCTCGTACCGCGAGTCCTCGTTCGCCATGCCGGTGACTGCCCTGAAGATCGCATCCCACCATCCGATCGCTTCATGGGCCGGGATCGCGTTCTTGAAAAGCCTTGACAAAAACCGGTGGTCTATTTCCGGCCATGTCGCGAGGAACACGAACAAATGCGCGCTGAAGCTGCCGTCCTCGCATGGCTTTGCGGCGAAGAAAGCCTCAATGCCGGCTTGGTCGCCCGACAGCGCAAAGCGTTTCATTCCCCGGCACAGCCTGCAAAAACAGCCAATCTGGTCATCGTGGGGCAGACTCTCGGATACGAGCTCCAAGTGCCCTGACGTGATATCGTTCCACGGCATGTCATGCAGAGGGGCTTCGTCGATTGCCATGTCGGCGCACTCGCTGACGACGGTGGAAATCCACCTGCGCAGCAGTTCATCGAACGTTTCCCCATCGAGCAGCAGTTTTGCGTGGCGCAGAAACTCGACCTTGGGGGCAGCTTCCGCGAGGAATTCGTTCATATTCTCCGCCTCTCTTGAAGACAGGCGAAATGGAAGCAGATGAGATATCCTGTTCGTCATCGTGTCGAAAACTGACTTGGAGTACATGGTGATGAAGATGACGGTCGGAGGCGTCATAGCTTCGCACGGGAGGTCCGCTTTCATCATATAGGGCGTCAGCGTGGAAGCTCTGTGGACGGCCAGCAGTTCGAACGCCCTGCGCGCCTGTTCCGGCCACGGGCTCTTCGGGCGCCAGCGCCGCCCGATTTCGCCAAGCGTCCTGAACCATCCGATCACCAGCTCTCTGGGCAGCGACAGGAAAAAATCGTGGTATTTGAGCGAGAGCACGTGAACGGCGAAATAAGTCAGCAAAAAACGTTCATGGTCCGTCCACCCGCTGTAAAAACGCAGCGCGGTGATGGGGTAGTCCTCTTCGGACACATCGTGCGGCAATGCTGACAGCCTGTGATACGCGTCTTCGAATTCAAATTTTTTTCGAGCGAAGCTCAACTGCATCGCGCGCGCCGTCGATTCCCACTCAAGGTCAAATTTTTCCCCGCCCTTCTCGCAAAAAAAACTCCACAGGGCGAAAACAGCGGGATGGCTTTGATTGTGGGGTATTTCTTTGAACTGGGGGGAGGAGGATACGGCGCTTGGGTCGCGCCAATGGTTGCGCGTGCCGGGCCGGACTAGCTCAAGCAGCAGGGATGCGATGAGCCGCAAAGCCTTGAAGGCGTCGCCGTGCGCTTTGCCCGCTGCTTCCCGCTCCAGGCGGGCCGCGATATCGTTAAATGTCGAATAGGGGCTCGCGGTTTTGGCCTTGGGAAGCGACTGAAATTGCTTTATGAATTTTTCAATGGGCGAGTTCTTGCGGTCCGCGCCGTCCTTGCCCTCGGGGAACAATCTGGCCATTTTTTCGCGCAGCTCTTCAAACGGCGCCGGGAGGCGGTCCGCGCGCGCCGTCTCGTTTGAAAAAACGGGAGCGTTGCCTCTTGCGGCTTCGGCCGCGTCGATCGCGAGCCGCGCGCACGCGCGCAAGACCGCGCCGCCGTCGCCCAGGTTTTCCTCGGACAGGATGATGTCGGCTATCGCCCTCGCCGCCTCAGCGTCTTTGAACACGAAAAGCGCCTGCGCGCACGCGTTGTAGAGCGCGTCCGGCAGCCGGGGCGCTTGCTTCGTCAGTTCGGAGGCGCTTTTGTTCCTCATGTAGAGCAAGACGAAAGCGTCCCATTTTTTCTCGTTCCAGCGTTGTTCGAGGCGTTCGGAAAGAGATTGATTCCCGATGATTTTTTTATTTTTTTTATTCTTGCGCGACATCTGTCACGTAATCCTACGGCTGGTCTATGGCTGAAAGAAGGGCGTCTTCGATGTCGTCTATGTCGCTCGAGTC
>JAISQC010000237.1 GCA_031274465.1 Synergistaceae bacterium
TTTGCGTCTGTGGCGGTAGACCCCATAGAAAAAAAGCCGCTCCGCCGCTGGCGGCCCGGGACTTGGATCCTGTCGCTCGGCGGGCTGCACTGCAACATGCTCTGCCCCTTCTGCCAGAACCACGCAATAGCCCATCCGGGACGCCTGCCGCAGGACCGGGAGATATCCTTCGGCGAGCTCATCGCAGCCGCGAAAAGGGCTTCCCTTGGCGCCGTCGCGTACACGTACAACGAGCCGACCCTCCAGGCCGAATATATATTTGCCGCGTCGCCTGTCCTGAAGGGCGAGGGCATGGCGACCGTGATGGTCACGAACGGGATGTTTTCGGAATCCCTCTGCGACGAGGCCATCCGGCGCGTGGTCGCGATGAACGTGGACGTCAAGACGTTCGACAGCACCGCGTACACGCGCCTCGGCGGCTCGCTCGACGCCGTGGCCCGCAACGTCGAGCGTTTGGTTGCCGGCGGAGTGCACGTCGAGATAACGAACTTGGTGGTACCCGGAGTGAGCGACTCGCCGGACGACTTTGCCAACCTCGTCGGCTGGGCAGCCGGAATATCCCCCGAGCTTCCGCTTCACATATCGAGGTATTTCCCATCGTTCCGATTCGACGAGCCGCCGACGGACGTCTCGCTAATAAAAAAATTTCACGGCATTGCCCAAGAAAAACTGAAATACGTCTACACCGGAAATATTTGACGAACCGCCGATCAGCTCAATCCATTATCGCCCCGGACACTATCGAGAAGAACCTGCCCTGCGTCTGCCAGGACGAAAGCCTCGGGTAATCCTCAGGGGACGCTTGGGTGAGGAATATGACGAGGGCGTCTTTTTCGGGCCATATATTGTAAATCGTGCCCCAGTATCCATACCATCCAAAAGATCCCAGCCCCAAATAGTTGAACTGCGTGTTGTAATCCACCTGAACGCCGGCCAGATATCCCCATGCGTGCTGGCGGAAATTGTCCCGCAGGTCACCTACCTGGTTTGTCGACAGCAATTTGACGGCGTTGCGGCTGATGATGCGCGTTCCGTAAAGCTCGCCGCCGTTGAGCAGCATCTGTGCAAAACGGAAATAATCATACGCGGTGCCGTTCAGGCCGCCGGCTATGTTATGAAATTTCTGTACCTTGCTGAAGGGCACCTGAGTATCGTCAGTTCCCGGGATATCCAGCTTGTCGAGGCGCTTCATCGTGCCCGACTCGAAAACCTGCGGTATGCGAGGCCATTTGGACTCTGGCGGGAAAAATGCCGTGTCCACCATATCCAGCGGGTCGAGGATGTATTTTTGCAGATAATCGGCCAGCGGCATGCCGGAGACCAATTCGACGATGCGCCCCGCAGTGATGACCGCCACGTTGGAGTATTCAAAACGAGTCCCTGGCTGGGAGGCGAGAGGGATGGTCGCAACTTTGTCAACGATCTCCCCTATCGTTTCGTCGAGCGGATGCATCGTATCGCATATGCCGAGTTCCTTCAGTTTATCCGAATAAATTTCCGCTCCAGGTCTGCCAGACGCGCCGATGCGTGCCGTGCCGGCAGTCATGGTGAGAAGGTGATGGACCGTCACGCACCTCTCGAGGTCGCTCGCCACCGGTTTGCCGTCCGGTCCAGGCTGAACCACTTTGAGGTTGGCGAAACCCGGAATATACTTCGATACCGGATCGGTCAACAGAAGCTTGCCTTGATCCACCAGGCGGAGAAGGGCGACAGCCCCTATCGTTTTCGACATGGACGCAAGGCGGAAGATGCAGTCGGTCTGCATCGGAACGCCCTCGTCCGCTTCGCCGTATGCTTTGAGCTGCACGATTTTCCCATGCCTTGCGACAAGCGTGACGATGCCTTTGAGCGTCTTGTCGTCGATGGACCTCTGCATAGCCTGGTCGATGTAGCGCAGATTTCGTTCCGATACCCCCACTTCCTCGGGATTTGCCGTAAACTCTCTGGGTTGCGCGGAAAAGGACATTTCTCCTACCTCCTTGTTTTTATACAATATGCTTCGGGCATATTTCGCCGAAACCTACTGTTCGATATCGTTTGAGCTGTCATTCGTCAAATCAAAGCCGAGCAGAAAAGTAAGATGAAGTATGAAGATATTAACACTCGCAATATTTCATGTCAAGAAATCTTCTTAATAATTGTATATTTATTATTCTAAAATTATATTTTTAACTTAATATCCTTGACAGATTTAAACACGGATGGTAATATTTTTTTACGTTGCAAATTCAAGGAGCGAATTCATGCTTCACAAGACGCTTTTTAAATCGATATATCGCCCGCCTGTCAGCCTCTGCGATCCGATCATCGAGGCGATACTTGCTTTGATCCGAAACGGCGACCTGAAACAGGGGGATAAGCTGCCGCCACAGGATATTATGGCCAGCCAGCTCTCGGTGAGCAGGACGTCGCTGCGCGAGGCATTGAAGGAACTTTCGTATCGCGGTATAGTGAACTGCGTTCACGGCAGGGGAACTTTTGTAAGCGATCGCTTTGCGACGACCGCCGAGATCATCGAGGCAAGGCGCATTATAGAGCCTGGTGCCGCCGCGTTGGCGGCTACGAGAATGACGAAATCCGACTGGGCTAAACTTGCCGCCCTGGTGGATGAGATGGAGGGCAGGGTTGAATCGAATGACTTTCAAGGTTTTTCCATGCTCGATCTCGAGTTTCATATGAAAATAAACGAGTTTGCGGGGAACCCGGCGCTGATTTCCATGATGCAGACGCTGCGCGATGTAATGCTCGTGCAGCAGCTTTACGTGCAGAAATTGCCTGGCGCCATCAGGCGCGCGTACGATTTTCACAAAAAAATCCTCCTGCATTTGGAAGAACAGGACCCGGATGCCGCAGCAACGG
>JAISQC010000095.1 GCA_031274465.1 Synergistaceae bacterium
CAGCGAAGAGGCAAAAAGATATTTGCACGGCGAGATCTCCGTCCTCTTGAAAATACCGATGGATGGTGTGGAGGATTATATTGCCTCCGCCGTCTCCAAAGATTCGTTGTGATTCCAGGAAATGGGCGATTTATCGAGAAGGGCCTTGAAAGTGAGGACTGAAACCTTGATAATCGAGACATTCACGAACGGCAAAATGTTCGGTCAGCATGATCTGCACGAAATAGCGACGGCGACTATCTGAGCTGATGGCGCTGCAAGGGATCACAGTAAAAGAAAGACAACGCCTCAATGACCACATGAGAATCACAGGTTGATAAATTGATACTTATTCACTATTACCGAGCAACGGCACTTGTATTCGTCCGCCCGTCGATCTGAACAGCGTCCCATTTCTGCTGTGCGAGCTGCAACGCGGCCAAGAGGGAGTTATCGTCCTACCGGTAGACCTTTATAGCTTTCCCTATGTCGATAAATGAAGCTGCTTCTTTGCTGTGTCGGTTGGAAGCGTCAATGCTGGTGAACGCCGCGCCTCTTTTCGCGAGAGCCATAGTAACTGAACTCACGTTTTGCAATAAATTTCTCGGGGTTTTAGTATAAAATACGCACTATAAACCCCAAACCAATGTGTGTTTAAAAAAAACGAATCGCTGGAAGGGGCAATGGATAATGAAGTCAGCCTATACGGCTTACCCAACGCGATTGCTTTATCTGCCCGGCGGCGCCGAACGTCTTAAAAAATACGGGGAGGCCATGAGCTTTCCCAAAGACCATGTCATCATCGAGCCCGGCATACTGCCCTCTTGCTGCTATCTCGTAAAAAGGGGGCGCGTCGTGGCCTATGAATATACTTCAAGGGGCGGCGAGCTGTTATACAATTTCATGGAAGAGGGCGCTCTCCTGCTGGAAGCGAACCTTCTGACCGATGTTCCAGCCCAGGTATACTTCAAAACAACAGAGCCGTCGGAATTGATCCGCATCGAAAAGGAAGTCCTGCTGCGGGCAATGGAGGCAGACTCACGTCTGATGCGCGATATCGTCGGTTCAATTTCCGGCAAGTTCTTCTCAGCGATGGATCAGATAAGGCAGGAAGGATCCCATAACGCGAGATGGAAAATATGCAACCTCCTGCTCATCTTCGCGGAGCGCCACGGCGTGCCCTACGACGGCAAGACGCTCATCAAAGAGAGGCTCAGCCAGCAAACGCTCGCGAACCTGCTGGGGATGAACCGCGTCACGACGACCCGCATCATCCGGGAGCTGAAGGATTTGAACCTGATCGAGTTAATCAACGGATACTACTGTATCCGGGACGACGAAAAACTGAAACTTCACGTCGAATTCCTCTCCGATTGCGGCGAATAGGCCGAGAAATTTCATTTATCGCGACAAATTATTTGTAACAAATGCTACTGATGTAGCTTAAACGCCTACACACCCCATGCCTCTTCTTCTATACTCTCCGATATCAACAATTTGAGAGAGAGAGAAATATAGAAGGGAGAAGCGCAATGAAGACGCCGGATAAGTTCGGGGTTATTTTGAACGTATGGATATCGCTTGTCATCAATGTGGTGCTGAGTATCCTGTTACCCATCATCGCGATGGGGTTCATCGACGCTACTATTTTTCTCAAAGGGTTCGCCATAGCGTTTACGGTGAGCACGATTTTCATCTTCGTCGTACCCGTCGTGAAAGCAGGCGACCGGTTCGCGGCGCTGCTCGGCGCCAAACCGTTCACTATACCGGCACAGATGCTTTCGACAGTCGTAGTGGCCCTTTCGCTGGGAACTCTAATGACTCTTTTAATGACCGCAGTGAACGCTGGCGTCGGGCCTCATTTCGTGGCGGCATGGTTAAAGTGTTACTGGAAGGCGCTGCTTGCCGTGTACATGTCGGCGCTGGCGGGAATATGGACGGGTATTCCGCTGACCAAGAAGATTTGCGGCTGATGCAGGATTACGCGCTGGCGTCACGGACGCTGGAAAATATTTACACCTAGTTTTTGTTGCTACGACTGCTTATGCCATTTGTAAACAAGGGAGCGGTTTCCGCATACTCGCACTCAGGAAACCGCAGGGGAAAATTTGCAGGAGATGTAAAGGAGGCGCAGTGCATGAGTTTGCCGGATTTTGATTTTGTGGCCGCGAAAAGTTTGAAGGAAGCATCTGACCTCGCGCGCGAGAGGGGAAACCGATGCGTGTTCATGGCAGGAGGCACGGACATCATCCCGTTGCTGAAAGACAACTTGTTGAAAGGGATCGATACCGTCATCGGACTCGAGTGCATTCCGGAGTTGGACAAGCTGGAGTTCGCCGATGGCGAGGGGTTGCGGATAGGAGCGCTGACGAAGCTGCACTCCATTCAAAACTCGCCCCTCGTCAAGGAGAAGATGCCAGCCGTGGCTCAGGCCGCGCATTATGTGGCATCGAGCCAAATCCGCCGCAAGGGGACGATGGCGGGCAACATCAGCAACGCGTCTCCTTCCGCCGATACCGCGTCGATCCTGCTCGCCATGAACGCCAGCGTCAAGACCTACGCTTCCGGGGGCGGACGGACGATACCCATCGGCAATTTCTTCACCGGCGTGAAAAAAACCTGCCTCGAAAAGGACAAGGGCGAGATAGTGACGGAGATCGACATTCCCGAGCTCAAACCCGGCGAGGGGTCGGCTTATTACAAGCACGCGGTTCGCAAAGCCATGGACTTGGCGATAATCGGCGTGGCCGCCTGGGTCAAAATGGCAGGCCGCAAGGTCGGGGACTGCCGCATCGCGATGGGCGGCGTCGGCGTCACTCCGCTTAGGGCTTTTAATGCGGAAAAACTGCTGAAAGGCGCAGAAATCACGGACGAACTGCTGGAAGAAGCCGGAGTAGCCGCTTCCGGCGAATGTCATCCAATTTCCGACGTCCGCGCGTCCGCCGAATACCGCGCCGATATGGTTCGCGTATATACCAAGCGCGCCATCAAAACGGCGCTTGAGACGATGAAGGCATAAAGGAGGCCGCGCCCTATGAAACGAATCATACGTTTTAAACTCAACGGCGAGGAAGTAGAAGAATACGTGCAGGACAGCATCACGATGTGCGATTTCCTGCGCAAGCAAATGCACCTGAGCGGGACGAAGCGCGGCTGCGAGGAAGGGGAATGCGGCGCCTGCACCATATTGCTGGATGGCGGCGCCATTGACTCCTGCCTGATGCTGGCGGCCGAGGCAGACGGGCATGAGATTGTCACGATAGAAGGCGTCATGAAGGATGGCGTGTTGCATCCACTGCAGAGGGAGTTCATGGACAAATGGGCGCTGCAATGCGGTTTCTGCACGCCCGGCATGATCATGTCCGCGCTTTCCCTGCTCAACGAGAACCCTCATCCAACCGAGCTGGAGATTCGCGACGGCATCGCGGGCAATCTGTGCCGCTGCACCGGCTACGCCAAGATAGTCGAGGCGATCGGCGCGGCCGCTGAAGTGATGGAAAGAGAGGCGCGTGCGTAATGGCCATCAAATCGAAAGATTACTATGCCGATATCGAGAGCGTTTACAAGAAACCGGAGGACTACGAGCTGGCAGGGAAAGGCAACGCCTACATCCGCGTCGACGCCGAAGCCAAGGTGACAGGACGGGCCATCTACACGGACGACGTTGACCTGCCCGGCATGTATTACTGCAAATTGGTGCACAGTCCTTACGCCCACGCCAATATCGTCAGCATCGATTTCACGGAAGCGCTGAAAGTACCGGGCGTCAAGGGCGTTCTCACGGGCAAGGACTTCCCGGAGGGCCACAACCTCGGCAACCCCGAGGCTTTCAAGGAGCTGGCCGACAAGGAGCCGCTCTGCCGCAAAAAAGTGCGCATGGCTGGCGACGAAGTGGCTGCGGTCTGCGCCGTCACCGAAGAGGCCGCCACCGAGGCAGCGGCTTTGGTAAAGGTGGAATACGAGCCGCTGCCGCCGGTCCTGGATCCGTTCCACTCGATGAATCCGGACTCCCCTGCGATACACTACCCCGACACGAACAACCTCTCCATCTTCACGGTCATGAAAGCGGGCGACCCGGACAAGGCGTTCAAGGAAGCTTTTTATACGGACAAGCATTACTACAAGACGCAGGAGATGGTGCACGCGGCAATCGAGCCTCACGGCGCTGTGGCCAAGTACGAAAACGGGGAATGGACGGTGTGGACCACCACGCAGGGCGCGTACGTGAGCCGATATTGGATCGCGTGGGGGCTCGGCGTGCCGGAGAGCCAGGTGCGCGTGATCAAGCCAACGATGGGCGGCGGCTTCGGCGGCAAACTCGACGTGTTCGCCCACGAGCTCTGCCCCTGCAAATTCGCCCAGATGACGGGACATCCGGTCAAGTGCATCCTCAAGCGCGACGAGGTGTTCATGTGCACGCGAACGCGCCACCCCATCTCGTTTGAAATCGAAAGCGCCTTCTCCAAGGAAGGCAAACTGCTGGCGAAGCGGTGCCAGCATATTTTGGACGGCGGGGCTTACGGCGGATCGGGAATCGCCGCAAACACGCTGTCGCTGATCTGCGCCACTTTCCCTTACAAGGTGGAGAGCATCGACATGACCGCGAGGAGGCCATACACGAACCATCCGGCGTCCGGCGCCATGCGAGGATATTCGGCCTGCCAGGTGCACTTCGCCCACGAGATTCACATGGACGAAGTGGCGAACGACTTGGGCATAGATCCTCTCGAACTGAGACGCATCAATGAGATAACTCCGTATTACACCGGGCCCACTGGACTGGAATTCACGTCCTGCAAGTTCGACGAGTGCCTGGTTGCCTGCGCCGAGGCGATAGACTGGGCGCACCGCGACAAATATCCCATCGGCAGCGGCGAAGGCGTCGGGCTCTCCGGCTCCGGCTTCATGTCCGGCACCGGCTTCCCGGTCCTCGTCACGCCGCACTACTGTTCGACTTCAACCATGGTCCGTTTAAACCGCGAGGGCTACGCGGTGGTGTTCACCGGCGCCAATGACATAGGCCAGGGCAGCGACACCGTCATGACGATGATCGTCGCTGAGGAACTGGGGCTTAGGAT
>JAISQC010000145.1 GCA_031274465.1 Synergistaceae bacterium
TGGGGCAGGTAGACGCCGTGTATCGGCACGTTGTGTATTATGTTGCCATCGAGGGGGACCTCGATGACATTGCATCCCAGCGCGCGGATCAAGTGTTCGGTCCCGTCGCCTCCGAGCGAGAGCGTCTCGTGCCTTACGACGGCTATGTTGACCTTGCCGCTGTCGGTGATGGTGTCGCACATCCTCGCCTGGTACGCCCAGTTCGAGTTGAGGTTCGCGAGCGCGCTGAACAGTGGCCAGTGTACCTGATATTCCATGTTCATGAGCTGGAATGATGCCGATTTTATGGGAAATATGGATCTGTTTATGGAATCGTAGAACAGGTCCATCAAAACGGGGGAGTCGCGGTCCATGTTTCGCGGCAGCGATCCTATCGACACAAGGGTAAATTGGCGGCCCGCCTCCCTGTCCACCAATTCGTATTCTCGGGCGTTCAGCACGGAGCGGAACAGCACGGAGCGGATTGTCAGGTTCCCGTTGCGCTGCAGCGCGTTCATGACTTCGCACAGAGTCCGGACTGTGAGGGTGGAGGAAGAATCGCTGTATAGCACGGGAATCATGCCGCATTCGAGCCATTCGGCGAGCGTGAAGCATTCGTTCGGTATGCGGAAAGGGGAGTCCTCCGTCCATCGCCTGCCCAGGCTCGTCAGGATGAGATTGAGGCAGTCGGGGGAGGCGGCCTGCTGAAATAGCCACCTAAGGTTTGACCTGCCATCGCAGAGGACCGGGTCGAGGAGAGTCACCGGCTGGTTGCACAGCACCTGCAGCAGCCGCAGCGACAATTCGTCAACATTGCCCAAAAATAGCCTCAGTTTGTAGCCCATATTTTTCAACACGACGGCTAAAAGCACTCCCGACATTATCTTGCCGGGCCTTTGTTCGTCAGCTATTATCAATCTTGGAAGATTCAAACACATGCCTCCTTGTTCCAGAAAAAAATGGTATGATAGTATAGTTTACCACATAATTACGCGAGCCACATGTTTGCGGCCGCAGGGAAGGGGAATGTCGATGAATCCGACGGGTCGGGACTACGGGGCTTTTTCCGCCGAAAGTTACTTCCGCGAAGCCGGCGCGATGATCGGATCCGGCCGATGCGGAGGCAAGGCGAAAGGGCTCGCCTATGCGACGTGTTCCGTGTCAGGCTCTCCTCTCGATGAGGTCATCGGTTTTCCCGACCTCACCCTTGTCCTGTCCACCGAGGTGTTCGACGAGCACATCGCGAGGAGCGGGTTGTCGTACCTGTACGACGAGGAGGACTGGGACCGCGCGTCCGTTGCTGTGAGCGAGACTCTGTTCTCGCCCGCGGTCAAGTTTGAGCTGGAAAAAGCGCTCGACCGCTTCGACGAAATCGGGGCGCCTCCTCTTGCCATCCGCTCCAGTTCCCTGTTGGAGGACTCCATAGCGCTTGCGTTCGCCGGAAAATATCAGACGTGTTTTTCGCCGAACTGCGGTTCGCGCTCCGAGCGCCTCGATATGCTGGAGAAGGCTGTCAAGAGCGTATTCGCCTCGGTCTTCAACCCATCCGCCCGGGCCTACCGCGAAAAACACGGCAAGCTCCACAGGGAGGAGTCCATGGCCGTGATCGTGCAGTCCGTCACCGGACGCAGACGGGGGGACTATTTTTACCCGGAGCTTGCCGGCACGCTGTTTTCCCGCGTCTTCCGCCGCCCGAACCCTAGGATCAAAAAAGAAGACGGGCTGATGCGCCTGTGCTTTGGGTTGGGGACGAGGACGGTGGACCGGGTCGCCGCCAGGACGTTCTATCTCACCAATCCGTCCCTTCGCCCTGAGGGCGGCCAGCCTTGGCAGATAGCGGAGGCGAGCCAGGAGTTTTTCGACTACATAGATTTAAAATATGGCGCGTTTTTGACTGGCGCGCTCTCGGAGTTCGCGAGGTTCCTGCAAAAAGAGCACAAAAATTTCGGCGCCTATGTGCAGAACTACGGCGACGGTTTTCTGTATTCGACGCTGGCGGAGCCCGATGTGCCGGTGCGCCCGATCTTTTCGTTCCCCGAGCTTCATGTGCGCGAACGGGGGCTTTTCGACGCGTCGAAGGCAATTTTGAAGCACATGGAGGAGACAACCGGGTTTCCAGTCGATATCGAATTCACCTACGAGACCGCGCCGGAGAAAAAGATGCGCGTCCTTCAGATGCGCCCCCTCGCCTCCTATGAGGAACTGGGGCGGGTCGAGCTGCCGGAAGTGCGAGCGGACCGGGTGATTTTCAAAGGCGACAGGATGGTCAGCAACGGAATGCTGGAGAACGTCTCCCATATAGTGTACGTAGACGCCAAGTCCTACAAAAGCGACTGGAACCCATCTGCCGCAGCCCGTGCCGTCGGGGAAGCCAACAAACGCCTCGCCGGGAAAAAATACATACTGGCCGGCCCGGGGAGATGGGGGAGCCGCAACCCCGCTTTGGGCGTGCCAATCAGATACGACGAAATATGCAACTGCGGAGTGCTGGTCGAGGTAAGCGTGCCCGACCTGAATTTTTCGCCGGAGCTGTCGTTTGGGACGCATTTCTTTCTCGACATGGATTCAGACGGAATACTGTACCTGCCGGTGTTCGGCAGGCAGGGCGGGAACAGGCACAACACTGAATGGCTCGACGAAACGCCATACACGGTCGGCGGGCATCCGTCGGTCCGCATATACGAGGGGAATTTTTCGGCCTATCTGGATGGCGAGATCGAATCGGGAATAATAATAGAAGCCTAACCAAACAAGAGCGTATGCGATACGCCCCTACGTATCAGCGTTTCCTTAGCTTTCAATGCCTTTCCTCGCCGCGACCCCCGCGTTGTAATAATGCTTGACCTCCCTCATCTCGGTCACCAGGTCGGCCGCCTCAATCAGCTTCGCCGGCGCGCCCCTGCCGGTTATGACCAGCTCCACCATCTTGGGGCGTTCTTCAGCCGCTGACAGCAGATCGTCTTCCGACAGCAGGCCGAGCGCGCAAGCCACGTTTGCCTCGTCAAGGATCACCAGGCGGTAATCCCCGCTCTTCATGGCGGCCTTTGCCTCGTCCAGGCCGATTCGTGCGGCGTCGGCGTCCTCTTGGGAGGGTTTGCCCATAACAAACCGCCCCGTGCCGTATTGACGGAAAATGAGTTTGTCGAGTTTGACCAATATTTCTGTTTCGCTATATTTTCCCGCTTTCAGAAACTGCGCGAAAAAAACTTTAAAACCTGCCCCCAAGGCTCTAACGGCAAGCCCGATGGCGGCGGTGGTCTTTCCCTTGCCGTTGCCGGTGTAAATTTGGAGGCATCCTCTTGCGAAATGGTCTTTCTCGCTGTCGTAGCCCATGCGTGCGCCTAACAGTCCTCGAGCGACAGCCCGCCGGGCGAACCGAGGCAGCGCTTGGTCTCGTCGAACTCGAACTCCATCAGCATGCTCGATATCTGAAGCTCGGTCACGTCGTCCGTCTCGTAGGGGATGGAATAGCGCCGAAACCCGAACTTCTCCGCGAAGTAGGGGATATTGCCGCCGCTGGGCTTTCGGCATCGGGAGAGGGCCATTCCCAGGGAGTTCAAAAACATTTCCGAGTCGAACATGGGGTGGGTGCTTGCTATGAGCAGAACTTTGCACTCTTCGAGCAGGACTGAGCTCTTCCATATTCCGCACAGGGTGACTCCCGCGCCGAAGAGGTCGCCCGTGCCGTCTAAGCCGTGCAGGACCTTCTCCATCGCCTCGGAATACGAGAAAACCATTGCAAAACCGTGATGCCCATCGCGGTCGGGGCGCTGATGAATTAGATTTTCAGGCACCAGCGTGCCGACCGGGCATTCCTCGTCGTTCCACATATAAAGCAGTTCGCTCTCCATGCGCATCGCCATTTCGGCTATCCGCCCCAGCTCGTCGCTGAAAAGCGAGTTGGTGGTTATGGGTTTGAAGTCGCACCTGTATGGGACCCACGTCTCGATGTCGAACTCCATATTCTGATTCCAGTAAGGAAGACGACATATACCGCCGAACATGCTCCTGATCGCGTTCTTTCCTAGGAGACGAGCTGCTTTTGAGCCTTGGGCGTTTTGCTTAATAGCTCTATCACCTTTTCAAGCAGATTGTGCATCTCGGGTTTTGTTATCTGGGCATCGGCGCCTATGCTCTGCGCCTTGCGCTTGATGTCCTCCGCCATGACGCTCGAAAAGACTATGACCGGGATGTGCGACATCTTGGGGTTTTCCTTGACGCGGCGCGTGAGCGTGAGACCGTCCATCTTCGGCATCTCGATGTCGGTGAGCAGTATGTCGAAATCGTCTCCGTCCTCGCTCAGGCGGTCCCACGCCGCCTTGCCGTGCCCGACTATCTCGAAGTTGTGGAACTTTCCCGATATCAGTACATCCTGTATCAGCTTGCGTATGAGGGGGGAGTCCTCTGCCACGAGTATTTTGTACTCGTCCGGATCCCCGAGCGTGTTCACTATGTCTTCCGAAAATTTGGCCTCTACCTTGAACTGATCTGCCAGCCCAGGGTTTACGACCTGTACGATGCGCTCGTAATCGAGCAGGAGGATGTTGCGCCCCTCGCGCTTGATGACGTAAAGGGAGTTGTCTCCAAGGAAAGTCCCGGTCAGGGACGCGTCCAGCTCGTCGGAGTTGATGCGGTAAATCCTGTCCACCCCATCGACGACGAAGCCCAGTTTCATTTTGTTGAATTCGGCGACTATGAGCTTGCTGTTCTCGAGTTCGACGCTTGGTTCGATCTCCAGATAAGCCCTCAAATCTATCAGGGGTATGACCTCGCCCCGTATGGTGGTTATGCCCTTCATCGCCTGATGCGTCTGTGGCACGTCGCGGGCGCCGGGCCAGCGCAGGATTTCTCTCGTTTTGTCCACGTTGATGGCGAAATATTGATTGCCCAGCAGGAAAACGACGACTTGCCATTCGTTGGTGCCGACCTCGGTAAGAATTTTTTCGTCTGCCATCTGTGCCATGCCGATCACTCCTCAGTCTTATGCTTGATACCATTATAATACCGCAGCCGCCGAAATTTTTACATTATTTTATAGTATAAGAGAAATTCGTGTAATGAGTGTATGTCGATTTGCGGAAAAACCGCCGCCTTCATTCTCAGTGCCCCCATGCCGACTTGTCCCTTTGCTGCGCAAGCAGGTGTTTTTTATTTCAAGCTCATATCCCCGCAGACATCCCCGAAGGCGAAGGAAGGAGGGAAACCCCCGAAAGCCACCAAGGGCGGGCGGGAACGGATGAGGGCGGGACAGCAACCCAACGGCAGGGCAGGCGCATGCGGGGGCAAGGAAACGTGGAGACTTCGCGCCCAGACAAGCGACCCCCCAGCCGGGCAGAAGCACCCCGCCGGCAC
>JAISQC010000211.1 GCA_031274465.1 Synergistaceae bacterium
GGCAGGACCAGCTCGAAGCCGTCCCTGCCGGAACAGCCCAACGCGTCCTTTAGCCCCTCGTGGATCGCGGCGTCGTACGACGCCGTTTTCAGGAACGCCTTTATGGCGAGGTCTTTGCGCATGTCCCCCGAAATGCCGCCGCTTCGCACGGCTTCGGCTACGGCTTCGTAATCGGCTGGGTCGGTGACCACCGCCACATGCTCGTAATTTTTCGCGGCGGCGCGTATGAGCGACACCCCTCCGATGTCGATCTTCTCGATCAGCTCTTCCTTGGACGGGTTCGCCCGCGCCGTCTCCTCGAACGGGTAAAGCGTGCATACCACGATGTCTATCAGGGGTATGCCGTATTCGGACCGGTCGCGCTCGTCGTCGCCCAATCCGCGCCGCGCCAGTATGCCGCCCATTATCTTGGGGTGCAGCGTCTTCACCCTGCCGCCCAGGATGGACGGGGTGCCGGTTATGTCCGCGACCTCGGTGACGCCGATCCCGTTCGACCGCAGGTGCGCGGCGGTGCCCGAACTCGACACGACCTCGTATCCGGCGCCCTCGAAGGCTCGCGCCAGCTCGGCTATCCCCTCCTTGCCCCATACCGATATCAGCGCTTTCGGCTTTTCCATGGGAAATCCTCCTTAAAATCCAAAAGTTTTAGCCAGTGCGTTGCCACCTAGCCTGATGTCAGACGTCTTCGTGAAACAGCTCCTGCAGCGCCCTAGGGTACAGCCTGTGCTCGACGGCGTGGATTCTGGCGCCGAGCGAGTCCTCGGTGTCCCCCGGCATTATGGCTACCTCTTCCTGCGCTATTATTGGCCCGTGGTCCACCAGCTCGTCAACCATGTGAATCGTCACCCCGGTGATGTCGGCGTTCGCTTCCAGCGCGTCGGCGATGGCGTGCGCCCCGGGAAACGATGGCAATAGCGCAGGGTGGATGTTGACTATTCGGCCCGGGAACGCCCGGACGAAGCTAGGGGTGAGTATTTTCATATAGCCGGCAAGCACTATCCAGTCGGCGTCCGCGCGTCTTATCGCGTCTATTATCGGAGCTTCGTTTTCCTCCCTCGGCACGCCCTTCCCGTATGGCGCCGAGAACGTCGCGATTCCTCTGGACGCGGCTTTTTTAACGCCAGGCGCCGAAGGGTTGTCGCTTATCACGATGACGGGTTCCGCGTCAAGCGACCCGTTCCTGCAGGACGATATTATCGCCTCCATGTTGCTCCCGGTCCCCGATATCATTATCGCCATTTTGGGCTTGGCCCTCATCTGTGCGCGCCTCACGCGGGAACGACCCGCCCGACCGCCTTGGGCGACTCGCCCGCTTTGGACAGCAGTTCCATCACCGTTTGGGCGTCGTTTTCGGACACGGTGAAAACGTAGGCGATCCCCAGGTTGAACACGCGCCTCATCTCGGATTCATCGACGCCTGACCCCTGTATGAAGTTGAATACTTCAGGCCGCGCCCACGACCCGTAGTCCAGCTCGCATTTCATGCCGCGCGGGATGACCCGGTTGATGTTCGCCTCCAGCCCGCCGCCGGTGATATTGGCCATGCCTTTGACGAGGCCGGTACCTGCCGCTTCGAGGGCTACGCGCGCGTAAAGCCTCGTCGGGCGCATCAATATCTCGCCGAGCGTTTCGCCTCCGCCCCAGCCGGGCCTTCCCTCCAGCGCCGCCGGGTCTGCGTTCGACAGGATTTTGCGCACTAGGCTGTAGCCATTGCTGTGGACACCTGAGCTGTGCAGGCCTATTATCACGTCGCCGCGCGCGATGCCCGACCCGTCTATCATGCGGTCGTCGTCGGCCAGGCCGACTGCGAACCCGGCGAGGTCGAACCCGTCCGCCGGGTAGACGCCGGGCATCTCGGCAGTCTCGCCCCCCAGCAGCGCGCACCGGCTCTCCTCGCAGGCGTCGAGGATGCCCTCCATTATGCTCTCCATCTTCGCCTCGTCGAGAGCGCCGCAAGCCATGTAATCCAGAAAAAACAGGGGGGCTGCGCCGCAGGTGACCAGGTCGTTGACGCTCATGGCGACCAAGTCCTGCCCGAGACCGCGGTAAATCCCCGTCTCGCGCGCGAGTTCGAGCTTCGTGCCGACCCCGTCGCAGCACGCGACTATGGACCTGCCACCACCTATGCTGATCGCCCCGCTGAAACCGCCTATGCCAACGGGCGGAAGCCCGCTGCGGCGGGAGACCAGTTTTTTGATCGTCTCGACCCACGAGTCGCCGCGTTTTATATCGACTCCAGCTTCGCGGTAGTCCATGGCCTTTTAGTTAGCCCTGCCGCCGAGCCTGCGCCATATCTCCTCGTAAGCCCCGAGCACGTTGCCGAGGTCCTTTCGGAAGCGGTCTTTGTCGAGCCTGTCGCCGGTCGACGAGTCCCAGAACCTGCACGTGTCGGGCGATATCTCGTCGGCCAGTAGGAGCGCGCCGTCCCCGGCCCGCCCGAACTCGAGCTTGAAGTCGACGAGCACGATCCCGAGCTTTGAGAAGAGGTTTTTCAGAAGATCGTTGACTTTGAGCGTGATCTCCTTTATCTGTTTGATCTCGCCCTCCGTTGCCCACCCGAAGATCAGCGCGTGGTCCTCGGTCACGATCGGATCGCCCAGCGCGTCGTCCTTGTAATAGAACTCAACGAGCGGGCGGGGGAGTTTTGCCCCCTCTGCGACCCCGAGGCGTTTTACTATCGAGCCGGTGGTTATGTTTCTCAATACGACCTCTAGCGGGAATATCTTCACGCGGCGCGCGAGCTGGCGGAGCTCGTCCACCCGCTCAATGAAATGAAGCGGTATCCCGCTTTTGGCGAGATGCCCGAAAATTTCCGAGCTTATCAGGTTGTTGAGCCGGCCCTTGCCTGACATCTCGGCGCGCTTTTCCCCGTTGAACGCGGTGAAGCTGTCCTTGTACTCCACGACCACGATATCCGGGTCGTCGGTGGCGTAAAGGCGCTTGGCCTTGCCCTCGTAGATCATTTCCCTCTGGTTGAATTTGCCCATTTCGATTACCTCCGCGAGCTTTGACATGTGTTATAAATATTACAGGGATGAGGGCAGATGTCAATTACGCACCCTACGTTCTTCAAAAGGGCATGGATTGTTGTATCATTGTGCCATGGCATAAGTGCCGTGTCCAAACTATGATTATCAGGAGGGTTTTCTTTAATGTTTGAATTTGTGGTTCCCCACAGGACGAGGATATCTCGGTTGCTGGGCGGCGTTTTCATTCTGGTTTTCATGTTTTCCGACAGGAAGTTGGAGTACTACGCGCCAATCTTCTCGCAGATTATGATTATCGCCGGTTGCTTTCTGGTGGGGTGCGCAACGGTCGGCAGGCTGTGGTGCGCTCAGTATATCGCGGGCTATAAGACCAACACCCTCGTCACGTCCGGCCCTTACTCCATGTGCCGCAACCCGCTGTACTTCTTCAGCCTGCTCGGGGGGGTCGGCGTCGGCCTATGCACGGAGTCCCTGACGCTGACGGCTGTGATCGCCGCCGTCTTTGTGGCCGTATACCCAATGACGATCAGGGCGGAGGAGCGGAAGTTATCGCACATCTTCGGAGAGGCGTACGGCAATTATGCCGCATCGACGCCGAGATTTCTCCCAGACATCTCAAAGTTCAACGAACCCGCTGAATATACGGTCAATACAAAGATATTCCGGCGCGAGGTAGTGGATGCGGTGTATTTCGCCTGGGCGGTGGGGTTCTTCGAATTTATCGAAATATTTGTTGAATTGCAACTTCTGCCGACGTACTTCTCCATGTATTGATCGCGTAAAAAGATTTAATCCCGATTTTAACTTTATTTAATCCCCTGTTGCTTGAATTGAAACAACATGGGGTAATATAAACGCGCGCCGTTCGAACAGTGTGATATGCGCGACGGCGCGACTGGACGAGGAGGGGTTGCTATGGCTGAAAAGGGCGGCTTTGCGTGGCGCGTTGGCGAAAATTTATCCTATGGGGGTTTTAAAACGATGTGGCGATTGGTACCTGCTCTTGCATTGGCGGTCACGGTTTTTCTGGCGGTGCCGGCCATGGCTGCGGACGGCGCTGAGGGCGCGGGCGCCGAAGAGGCGTCAGGCGCGGTGAATCTGTTCGCGTTCGACCTCTACAAGACGCTTGCCTCCGAGAGGGAAAACGTGTTTTTCTCCCCCTACAGCGTGTCGTCCGCGATGGCGATGCTGTACGCCGGGGCGAGCGGGGACGCGGAGCGCGAGCTGCGCGGCGTCATGCGCTACGCGGACGGCATCCACGAATCGATGGGGGCGCTGAACAGTGCCATCGCGGACGGGGCGCCGGCTACGGTCCTTGTCGCAAACGCCGTCTGGCCGGATCTGACCACGGAGCTGACGCCGTCTTACCTGCGAACGGTCAGGGAGCATTACGGCGTCGATGTGACGCGCCTCGATTTCAGGACGAAATGGCTGACCGCCGAGGACGCGATCAACAAGTGGGTCGATGAAAAGACCAAAGGGGAGATAAAAAGCCTGTTCGAAAGAAACTCCCTCGCGCCAAAAGGCGACCTGTTCACTGCGATCGTCCTGGCGAACGCGGTGTATTTCAAATCCGACTGGCACAAACC
>JAISQC010000266.1 GCA_031274465.1 Synergistaceae bacterium
GCATGACAACGAATGTACGCGGTTCAATATCATTGAATTTTGAATGTAATTTCGTGTGCCATTTTGCGATCATTTCTCCCGCATCGTTCAATTCCATTTCGCCATTGATGATTTCGCCAAACAAATGTTCGCGGCTTTGCACGCAAATGGTTACAAAATAGGCGTTGCATTGTGAATAATCAAATCCTTTCAGCCGTATGCTCCGCCTGTTATGAACATCGGGATTATATTCCATTTTAATCCCTCCATTTCACATTGTAGGGGCGAACCTGCGTGTTCGCCCTGTTTTTTGCGTGTTTGAAGATTATAGTGATACGTATCATACGTCTTTCCATCTGAGTCAACTATCCGGAAATTCCGGATAGTTGACTCAGGTTTAAGCTCTTCGTCGCTGAAGATGCGAACGAGATGCTCGTTAATGGTGCGCACATCCACATCGTACAGCGTCGCCATCATCTTTTGCGTAAGCCAGATATTCTCATCCTCGTACCGCATTTCAAAGCTGTCCTGACTGTCTCCTGTGGAGGCGACAAACGTCAGGTATTCAGCGGCGGAGCTGCGGATGGTGATTTCGTTTTTATTCTTCTTTGCCATATCGCCGCATCTCCTTACTGTAGGGGCGAACCCGCGTGTTCGCCCCGTTTTGCCTGTTCTCCATTCAATTTGATCAATCTATCAATTGCCACACCAAACCGTTGTCATCGGTGAAGGTGCTGACAGTGCGGCCAGTTTCGGCAACCAGCCTGTTTTCGCTGGTGAAATTGATCCCCATCTTTTTGAACTCGCTGGCCGTGTCTTTATCCGCCTGCTTAAACGCCACATGATGGATTCCGGCCTTTGCGGGGTCATCGGCCTCGCGTATTTCAAACACCACCTGGCCTTCTCCCGGCAGTGCCATCTCAACGGAATGCCTTGGCGAAGAAAATCTCTTTTTCACGACAAGTCCGATTTTCGTCAAAAAAGCGATGGTCTCGTCGAGATTAATTACCCTTAAATCGATGTGATCGACTCCTGTTATCATCTTTTAATCTTCTCCTTCGAAAATATAAACGCTCGAAAATACCTAACGTGGCATCGCCATGCGTCCGAAAACGCACAGCGACGCCACAAACGGGCTAATCAGCTCACCCTGCCTCCGGTGATCATCAGGGATTCGCCGGTTATGAAGCTCGACATGTCGGAGGCGAAGAACAGCGCTACGTTGGCCACTTCCTCCGGGGTGCCCATGCGGGCCATCGGTATGGCCGACAGGCGCTTGTGCAGCGACTCAGGGTCCAGGCCGGCGAAGTTGCGCGTTATCATCTCGGTCTCAATCGTCCCCGGCGCCAGCGCGTTCACCCTTATTCCATACTTGCAGAGCGTCTTCGCGCCAAATTTGGTGAGCGCGATTATGCCGGCTTTTGAAGCGCCGTAGTCGGGGCTCGTGTTGCCGCCCGTTATGCCCGCTATCGAACCCATGTTTATGATGTTGCCGCCGCCGTGGTCTTTCATGTACTCTGCCGCGTACTTCATGCCGAGGAACGTGGAACGCATGTTGACCCTGATGACGAGATCCCAGTCGGCCTCAGTGGTGTTCAAAAGGTCGTTGGATTTCGCTATGCCGGCATTGTTGACCATCACGTCCAGGCGCCCCCACTTTTCGGCAGTCGATTCGATGAGCTTCCTCATCGTCTTCTCGTCGCTCGCGTCCCCCTCGGTGAAGAGAAATTCCGCGCCGAGAGCTTCGGCCTCTTTTTTCAGAGACTGCGCCGCGTCGTTCATCCTCAGGTCGTTGACCGAAAGACCGCGGCAGCCGGCCTCAGCCATTTTCAGGGCGATTGCGCGGCCAATCCCCTGCGCGGCCCCAGTCACAACGACCACTTTCTCCTTCATGCTCACAGAATACATTTTAGCTTAACAACCCTCCCCAAGAGTCGGTCATCCGTTATGGGCGGTTCACATCAGCCCCAGTGCTTGGCGCATACGGCGGCGTGTTTGTTGTAGACGTCGGCATCCTTGAGCGCGAAGAAAGTGTCCTTGAATATTCCGAACATGTCGGTGTAGATCGCGTGGTTTGCCATGTTCGGCTCGATGAACCCGTAGGGGTGCACCATGTTTTCGACTGCCTCTTCTATGCTGCCGAACACGCCGGCGCCGGAGGCGCCGAGGATGGCCGCCCCGAGGGTCGTGCACTCGGACACGGCCAGCTTTTCAACCGGCCTTCCGTACATATCGGCCTGGATGTGGCACCACAGCTCGGATTTCGCTCCGCCGCCGGACAGCCTGATGGTGTCGAAAGGCTTGCCCAAGACTTTTTCCATGGCTTCGACGATCATCCTGAGCTCGTAGGCGCCGCCCTCCATGACGGCGCGCGCCATCATGCCCCTGTCGTGGATCAGGCTAAGGCCGATCGAGCCGCCCCTGGCGTTGTCGTGGTAATGCGGGGTGACCTGGCTGGAGAAGAAAGGCATGAATATGTACCCCTTGCACCCGACCGGGGCGTTTGCCGCCTCCAAGCCTATTATGTCGTAGGTGTCGAGGCCGGTCTGTCTGGCAGCCGCGATCTCGGGCTGTGCGTACGTGTCGCGCCACCAGCGCAGGCAGACGCCAGTGGCGAATGCCAGGCCCTCCATGTCCCACTTGTGCGGTATCGCATGCCCGCTGAAAAGCACGGAGTGGTCGGGGTCAGGCTTGGCGTTGTCCACATGCGCCACCATGACCGACGCTGTTCCGACCGTGATCTCCGACAGGCCCTCGCGTATTACCCCGGCGCCGATCGCGGCGCACTGCTGGTCGCCCGCGCCAACGCATATCGGCATCCCGGCCGCAAAGCCCGTATCCTCTGAGGCCTGCTTTGAGACCACCCCGACCTGCCTCATCGGGGTCTTTACCTCGGGCAGCTTGTCCCTGTCCACCTTTATGGCATTAAGCAACTCGTCCGACCAGTCGAGCGTTTTCACGTCCATCATGCCGTTCAGCGCCAGCGACGCCGGGTCCGTGAACACGCCCTCGGACCCCAGCTTATGCAAGAGCCACTCCTGGCCGTTTACGAATTTCCACGCTTTTTCGTAGAGGTCGGGCTTCCTGTCCCGCACCCATTTGTATTTCGCGTACGCCCACAGCGCGGACAGGGGGACGCCGCTGACCTCGTGGTAGCGGTCGCGCCCCATGGTCTTGGCTATCCAGTCTATCTCCTCCGTCGCCCGTGCGTCTGACCAGACGATGGAGTCGTGCAGGCAATTCCAGCCCTTGTCTATGCCGACGAACGTGCCCCGCTGGCTGGATATCCCAAGGGACCCTATCTCGCCCGGGCTTACTCCGGTCTTCCCCAACACCTCTTTGGCCGCCTCGCAAATGCCCTTCCAGAGCAAGTTCATATCCTGCTCCACCCAGCCCGGGTGCGGGTACTTGCACGGGTATTCCCTGTAGGCCGACCCAACTATGCTCCCTTTGAGGTCGGCGATCATAACCGTCGCGCCGGTGGTCCCGGCATCGATTCCGACGACGTACTTCGGCATTTTATACCACTCCTTCTAGTTTTTTTTGGCGCTGGCCGGCTGATATATCTCCAAATTGTATTTGTCAGGGTCCAGCAGGTAGAAGGCCACTGCGCCGGTGCTGGGCCCGCTGTCGATCAGCGTCGGCGGGTTTTTGGTCGTCACTCCCTTTTCCTTGCACAGCTCGTAGGCCCTGTAAGCGTCCGTGGTCGAAAAACAGATGTGGCTGCTGCACGTGTTGTGGGGGCTGACGTCTAAGACCTCCCCCTTTGGCTGCACGTACTGTATCAGCTCGAGGCGAAGGCCCGGACAGGTGACGAACGCCACGTGGAGTATGCCGTCGGGATAGCCCGTCACTTTCCTTATGTATTCCAAATCCACGTTGTAGCGTATGTTGTCGAACGTCATCCCCATCATCTCGGTGTAAAACTTGACTGACCTGTCGATGTCCGAGACAGTCACGCTGATATGGTTCGCTCCGGTAAAAAGGTTCCCTTCCATATTATCCCCCCTCCGAAAAAATCCGCCCGCGCGCCGGCACGGACGGCAGATGTCACTCCTTAGACTGCAAAGGCTTTATCAGCTTGAAGGTCGCCGGCATCGTCTGGCTCAACACCGTCCTCTGCACGTCGTATACCTTGCGGTAGTAGGCCGTGTTCGCGGCGTTTGGCTCGTACGTCTTCTTCGGCACGATCCACGTCTTCATGGCGGACCTTATGTCAGGGCTGTCCCCGACGGCGTATGCCGCGACCGCGATGTTGGACATCACCGCGCCCTCAGTGCGCTTCATGGTCGATACCCTGACGTCCAGGATGTCCGACTTGATCTGATTCCAGAGGTCGTTCTTGCTGCCGCCCTCGGTGATGACTATGCTGTCGAGCTTGATGCCGTTCTCGCGCACCTTGTCTATGATTTCGAGATACTCGTACGCTATGGACTCCATGACGGCGCGCCACATCTCGCCCTGCTCCGTGTTCGTGGTCATGTTGAGGAAACATCCGCTGGCGTGTTCCAGGTTGCCGCCGGATTCACCGCCGGTGAGGTATGGGATGAACAGCGTGCCGTTCGAGCCGGCAGGGACCTTTTCGGCCTTTTCCTGTATCTCGCTGTAGAAGCTGGCGTCCCCGCCCCTTGAGCAGACGTTGTCCCTGAACCAGCTCAGAGATAGGCCGCCGGCGCGTATGATCCCCCAGTACATATAGGTGTCGGGCAGGGTGCAGGTGTTGAAAATGAGGTTGGTATTTCGGGTGAGCTTTTCGTTGATCCCGTCCGTGACCACAGCGAACATGGCAGCGGTTCCGGCTACATCGGCGGCCATTCCCGGGTCCACGAGGCCGCATCCCAGAAGCGACTGCATCGTGTCTCCTGCGCCGGCGACTATCGGCACCCCGGCGGGAAGGCCCGTGTTCCGCGCCTCCTCGTCGCACAGATGCCCTACGATGTCCCACGGCTTCACTATCTTGGGCAGTATGCGCATCGGGATGCCGAGGGCCTCCATCTGCCTCTCCGACCACCGTTTTTTCACGGCGTCGAACCCTATGACCCATCCCGACATCGTCGCCCAGTCGGTGAAGGCTTCCTCAGCCGGCAGGTTGGCGAGGCGCGAGAGGACGTACGGGCCGTTGTTCATTACTTTGACGCCGCGCTCCTGAAACGCCTTGTCGTTTTTCAGGAACCATCTCGCGAACATCGGCGGGAACCACGACTGCATGAGGCGATTGCCGCACTCCGCGGCCCAGAAGGGCTCGATGTTCTTCTCTATCCACTGGGCGTCCTGGATCGTCCTTCCGTCGAGATACGTTATGTACGGGGTGATGGCTTTGCCGTCCGGGCCAATGCCGACTATGCCGCAGATGATGCCGTCGCCGCAGATGGCCCTCACGTCAGAGGGGTTGATGCCGCTTTTTTTGAGGCACTGCCTGATTCCCTCGCGCACGGACTCCACATAGTGGTCGGCGTCCATATCAAGCCAGTTGGGCGCCGGCACCGTCCTCTTGGAGGGTATGATATGCTCGGCCACGCATTCAGCGTCCCCGCTGTAAATTACAGTTTTGGTGCTCTGTGTGCCGCAGTCGAAGCCTATATAATATTTCATATATCCTGCCTCCTCAGTCATAGTGATCGTGTTGCGAGCGACGCTGCGAAAAGGCTGCCGCCAAGCTGCGCCCCATCGACACCTGCCCTCCTCACTCGGCGTGTTTTTAGCGCGGCGCTTTTCGCCCCTTAGCCCGGTACGGCCGCTCATAGCGGCCCCATAAATGCAGGCACATCCCGCTTTAAGTTTTGTGACGGTTTTATAATAACAATTTGGCAACAGGCTATCTAATTTGAAAAGTAATTTTTTAAACATTTAGTATTATACTATGAAAATATTTTCCCGGTAACCTCGAAAATATTTTCACTCCCGGCGCGCCGGATACAGGATTATTACGAGGGTGCAGGGAGCGGCGCAGCAGACTCGGAGTTTGAGGCAGAGCCTCAAGGTCCTGCCTGTGTTTTGAGGCCGGAACTATTTGATTGATTTTGTATTAAAATAGAACATAGCGCCCACTGGGATGACGCACTTGCGCAACGGGCAAACGACGAAGACCGGGGGAAGAGCGAAGCGTCGGGCCAAGTCGGGGACGCGCCACGCGAATCGGCGGGGCGGAGGGGGTCATGTATAGCGATGATCGGCGAAGTTTACGCTCAATCGGTCTGCCTCATGAACGAAGCCATAAATATGTATTACGCTGAGAAAAAAACCTTGAGCGAGATCGCTGGGGAGCTGAACGTCTCGAAATCGACCGCCTCTCGGCTGCTGCAAAGGGCTTCGGACGAAAAGGTGGTGGAGTTCAGGATCGCCCCGGATTTTGCGGAATGCATCGAACTCAGCAGGCTGATAAAATGCAAATACGGGTTGGAATCCGTCCTCGCTCTGCCGGTTTCCTCGTATGACGAGGCGAAAGACTGCCTCGAGATAAAAAAAAGCGTCGCGCTCGAAGGGGCGAGGTACGTCCAGCGCGTCATATCGCACGACGACATAATCGGCCTGTCGTGGGGCGGGACGATGTACCATCTGATCCAGTACCTGAACCCATGCAGAAAAGTAAACGCCTGTGTGGTGACTTTGCACGGCAGCATAGCCAACTGCGACGCGAAGTTCGACGTGAAGACCCTGGTCAGGAGGGCGGCTATGGCTTTCGGCGGGACGAAGGCCTGCCTCGAAAAAAAGGGGCTTTTCGACACGCGGGAGGAGGTGGAGCAATTGAAATCCAGCGAGGAGTACAAAAAAATACGCAGCCTGTTCGATCGCATCAACATCTCTGTAAGCGGCGTCGGCGCGATGCACCCGGACCTGCTCACCCCCCTCGCTGGGACGGATTACCTCACCGATTCCGAAAGGGGGGAGATAATCGGCCGGGGCGCGAGATGCGACATAATGCTGCGGTTCATAGACAAAAACGGAAGGGAATGCCGCACTTCGCTCAAAGACAGGACTTTTTCGATAGACCTGAAGACTTATAAAAAGATACCGAGAAAAGTAGTGGTGGCGTCAGGCAGGGAAAAGGCACTCGCCATCCACGCCCTCATCAGGGGCAGGTTGCTGGACGTTTTGATAGTGGACCAGTTTCTGGCGCGGGAGCTCATCTCGTAGCGCGCGTTTTTATTGAAATAATTTTCTATATTTACAGTACCCCTCATCGGACTTAAAGTTCCATACAGATACCTTGACGCAAAAAAATCACAAAAAATAAAACTTAAGGAGATTGATGGCAATGTTCATTGATCCAATCATCATTCAGTATCCAGAGGCTTTGGACAGCGAGAGGTTCGTCGTGGCCACCTATTATTGCGCGGCAAAACCCAGCACGAACATGCTGAAGTTCGCGGCGGCGCTCGGCATCGAGCAAAGCTGCGGCACGTGGATAAAGGTTCCCGGCGAGACCCCTGAGGTGAGGGAAAAGTGCATAGCGAGGCTGGTCGGCGTTTACGAGGCCCCGTCTTATCAGATAGAGATTCCCGAAGACGTCAGGGAGCGGCACTTCATCGCGCGCATCGCGTTTCCGTGGTCGAACTTCGGCCCGCAGTTCGCGATGATGCTGAGCACGGTGATAGGCAATATCTCCAGCTCCGGAAAGGTCAAGCTGCTTGACTTGGAATTTCCGAAATCGTTCCTAAAAGAATTCGGGGGCCCCAAATTCGGCGTTCAGGGAGTCCGCGACCTTCTGGGAGTCCATGGCAGGCCGTTGCTGAACAACATGATAAAACCCTGCACCGGCCTCTCCCCCAAGGCGACGGCGGACTTGGCCTACGAGGCGGCTGTCGGCGGGGTGGACATCATAAAAGACGACGAGCTGATATCCGACCCGGTCCATTGCCCGCTCGTCGAGAGGGTCAAGCACGTCATGGAGGCCATGAAGAGGGCCGACGACGCCAAGGGCGAGAAGACGCTTTACGCCTTCAACATCACCGACAGGACGGAAAAATTGAAGGAGAACGCGCACAAAGCGCTGGAGGCCGGGGCAAACACGCTGATGGTCAACTACAACACAATAGGGCTGGACGCGACGAGAATGCTCGCGGAGGACAAGTCCATAAATGTCCCGATCCTCGGGCACTCGGACTATACCGGCTCAGTCTACGAGTCCCCGTGGTCCGGGATGAGCGCCGCGCTGATAGGCGCCAAGCTGCC
>JAISQC010000032.1 GCA_031274465.1 Synergistaceae bacterium
GGGAGCGGGGCGTTCGCTGAACTCGGGGCGCGAGCCGGCGTCCGAGGCCGCGTATTCGCCGAGCGAGGCCGCGTTTTTGCTTCTCGACCCGCCGAGGCAGCTCCATGCCGACGGCCCGAGCCCAAGATACTCGCCGTCGCCCCAGTAGTTCAGGTTATGCCTGCTTTCATGCCCTGGAACTGAAAAGCTCGCCACCTCGTATTGCTCGTATCCCGCCCTCGGAAGGGCCCATTGCGCGTATCTGTATTGCGCGTATCCGTCGGGGAGGCGGAAATTTTTTTCCGCGAAACGCGTTTCCGGCTCGACCGTCAATTGGTATATCGAAATGTGATGGGGTTTCAGCGCGCTGGCGGCGCGCAGGTCCAGCCCCCAGTCGCGCGTACTCTCGCCCGGCAGGCCGAACATCAGGTCGAGCGAGACGGAAAACCCCATGCCGAGGCACGAATTCACGGCAGAGCCGGCCTGTTCAGCCGAGTGAACCCTGCCCAGAAATTCGAGGCGCCTGTCGTCGAAGCTCTGAACCCCTATCGACACCCTGCTTACCCTCCAGTCGCGCCAGATCGACAGGTGTTCCGGCTTCATGGAGCTGGGGTTCGCTTCTGCGGTCACCTCCGCCCCCTTTGAAAATGAAAAATATTTTTCGATTAGGTCCGTCAGCTTCCGCCATCCGTCCGGCGACAGGACGGATGGCGTCCCGCCTCCGATGTAAAACGTATCCGCTTCGGAGACGGCGCACGCCTTGAGCGACATTTCGCGCGCCAGGCACCTCAGATACAGCTCCTCGTCGCCCGGGCGCTTCACATCGCTCGAAAACGCGCAGTACGGGCATTTGGCCTCGCAGAAGGGGACGTGCAGGTATACGCTCTTTGCCCTACCCATCTCCGCCAGTGCTCATGAACGCCATGAAAGCCTCCTGCGGTATCGAGACCCGCCCGAGCTGTTTCATGCGTTTTTTGCCCTCTTTTTGCTTTTCGAGCAGCTTGCGCTTTCTAGTGATGTCGCCGCCGTAGCATTTGGCAAGCACGTCCTTGCGCAGAGCTTTGACGTTGACCCGGACTATGACTTTTTTGCCTATGGCGGCCTGGATGGGGACCTCGAAAAGTTGCCTCGGTATCAGCTCTTTGAGCTTCGTGGCGACGGAATGCCCCCTGTGGTACGCCGCGTCCCTGTGGCAGATGAAGCTGAACGCGTCCACCGGCTCGTCCTGTATCAGGATATCGACCTTGACGAGGTCCGACGCCCGATATCCGATGTGGTCGTAGTCGAGCGACGCGTATCCGCGCGTCGCCGATTTCAGCCTGTCGTGGAAATCCAGTATGAATTCCGCCAAAGGCATGTCGTAGGCGAGCCGCACCCTCCCCTGGGCTATGTAGTCCATGCTGACGTAAGTCCCACGCTTTTCCTGGCAGAGCTGGATGCAGGGTCCGACGTATTCGTCCGGGAGAAAGAGCGTGGCCCTGATGAAGGGCTCCAGCAATTCCTCCTGCCGCGTCGGGTCCGACGGGAAATCGGAGGGGCGATGGGCTTCTATCATGCTGCCGTCGGTGAGTTTCACATGATAGACCACGTTTGGAGGCGTGGCCACCAGCTCCACCCCAAATTCGCGGTACAGCCTCTCCTTGGCTATCTCCATGTGGAGCAGGCCGAGGAAGCCGCAGCGGAAGCCGAAGCCCAGGGCCGTCGATGACTCAGGCTCGAACGTTATGGCGGAGTCGTTTATCTGGAGCTTTTCGAGCGCCTCGCGCAGGGAGTTTATCTCCTCCCTCTCGATCGGATAGTACCCGCAGAACACCACGGGCTTCACCTTCCTGTAGCCCGGCAGTGGGGCCGGCGTCGGGGATTTGGCGTCAGTGATCGTGTCTCCGACGCTCGCGTCGGAGAGGGATTTTATCCCCGCTACTATGTAGCCGACCTCGCCGGGGCCGAGGGCGTCGACCGCCTGCATCGAGGGGGTGAAGACGCCGACTTCCTCGACCTCGAAGGCCTCGCCGGTGGCCATGAACGAGATATCGCGCCCGGGGCGTATCGTCCCGTCGACCACCCTGATATAGCTTATGACGCCTTTGTAGTTGTCGTAGACCGAATCGAATATCAGCGCGGCAAGAGGCGCGTCCGGGTCGCCGGACGGCGGGCGGATGTCCGAGACGATCCGCTCGAGTATCTCGCCTATGCCTGTCCCGTCCTTGGCGCTCGCCAGCACCGCGTTCGAGGCGTCGAGCCCTATGACCTCCTCGATTTCCTTGGCTATGCGCTCTGGGGACGCCGACGGGAGGTCTATCTTGTTGAAGACCGGCACTAGGTCGAGATCCTGCCCGACAGCCAGGTACGCGTTCGCGACGGTCTGCGCCTCCACGCCCTGTGCCGCGTCCACCACCAGTATGGCGCCCTCGCAGGCCGCAAGCGACCGCGAGACCTCGTAGTTGAAATCGACGTGCCCCGGCGTGTCGATGAGGTTCAATATGTAATCCTTCCCGTCCATGGCCCTGTAGGCCATGCGCACCGGCACGAGCTTGATCGTGATGCCGCGCTCCCGCTCCAGCTCGAGCGTGTCCAGTATCTGAGACTTCATGTTGCGGCTCTCCACCGTGTGCGTGGCCTCGATCAGCCTGTCCGCCAGCGTTGACTTGCCGTGGTCCACGTGCGCTATTATGCTGAAATTGCGTATGTATTCCCGCTCGGTTCCCATGCGTTCACCTCTTGGATGTATTTCTCTTTGGTTTATTCTATCCATTCTGAGGGAATGTGCAATTCATATAATCATATATAATCGTTTTTGTGGTAATATTTCCGATGTCGATGCGGGCATTTATCTTTTTATAATGAAAAAAATGCCGCGCAACGGGCGGTCTGTATCTTATGTCGAGCATTCGAAGATGGAGGATCCGGTTTTGGACAAATCCGCGCGCAGAGGTTTCACGCTTGTCGAGATAATGGTCGTGGTGGTCATAATAGGGCTGCTCGCGGCGCTGATAGGGCCCAGGCTGATCGGGCAGTCAGAGACGGCCAAGGTGACGGCGACAAGAGCCCAGATAAAAAATTTCCAGCAGTCGCTCGAACTGTTCCATCTGAACAACGGGTTTTTCCCGACGACAGATCAGGGGCTTTCCGCGCTCGTGTCCAAGCCGACGTTGCCGCCGGAGCCCAAAAACTATCAGAGGGGCGGGTATCTCAACTCGAAATCCGTGCCCAAGGATCCGTGGGGGAACAGTTATCTTTACATCTGCCCCGGCGAGAGCGGCGATTACGACATAATGTCCTACGGTTCCGACGGCAGGGAAGGCGGCGCCGAAGGCGCCGCGGACATAACGAACTGGGATTAGCCAGGGGGGCGCGTTCATGCGGCTTGAAGAGAAACTCGAAAAGATGCTCGACGTGATACGGTACGAGATACTTCCCCTCACAGAATGCGAGGTGAAACGGGGAAATCACGTCTTCGGCGGGGCGGTCCTGCGCTCCGACACGCTGACCTCCGTCATGGTGGGTTCCAACAACCGCGTCGAAAGCCCGCTCTTCCACGGCGAGATCGACACGCTGAACAGGTTCTTCAAGCTTCCCGTGCGCCCGCACACGGACGAGCTCATTTTCCTCGCGACCCACGACCCATGCCCTATGTGCGCCGCGGCTGTCGCTTGGGCCGGATTCAAAGAGGTATGGTTCCTGTTCGGCTACAAGGACGTAGAAAGCGAGTTCGGGATGCCGGTGGACCTCGAAATGTACAGGGAGCTTTTCAGCACCGGCGGGGTGCGCAAGGAAAACAAATTTTTCAGCAAATATTCCATCAAAGAAGCGATAGCGGAGTCCGCCGACCCCGATGCCTTCCATGAAGCGCTAGATGAGATAGAAAAGCGCTATGCCGCGATGGAGGTCGCTGATTTCGCCTACCCCGGAACGTGAGGCCGCGCCAAAATCCAGCCGCGCTTTTCCTGTAGGCATTCCCCAACCGCGCCGCGCGCGAAGACGGCAAAATAAATTTTCGTGGCGTGAAGCTTCCCATCATAGTATAATCACCAACTATGAACGCTACTGTCGGCAACATCATCGAGGGCCCGCACGTCCGTGTTTGACTCGGGCGAAGGCGGGAGATTCGAGCTGGCTTCCCCGTGGCCAGTGTCCGGGGACCAGCCGGATGCCATAGACA
>JAISQC010000079.1 GCA_031274465.1 Synergistaceae bacterium
GAACAGGCCACCGAGCCGGAATCTGACGGCCCCGAAGGGAAAAGCATCACCCCGCCCCCGGAGCTCGCCTCGACGATGACATCAAATTGCCCGCCTTCCGGAACATCGGGGGGCAGCGATATCTCCACCTTCTGCGTAAAGCCCGTTATTACGGGCAGCGCCGAAAAACGCGGGACAACCTTGATTTCTCCGGCGTGAAGCGTCCTCGCATTTAAAACTAAAGCCAGAGTGACTGTACACATGCCGAGAAACATCTTTTTTATGTTTTTAATAAAAATCATACAAAAATTCCAATCCTTTCAGAAAAGCGATCCGTGGCCTAAATTATACGTTATTTTTCGTAAAACATACCTAGTCAAAATCTACCAAACTAAGTTTATAATATAACTATAATATAACAGATTTGAATGTTTTTAAAAATCGTGAATCGGAACATTGGAGGCGCTGGCGGTATGGTAATAACCATCGACATATTGAAAAAGATCAACAGTTCTATCGCTTCGGGCAGTTTCATGACCATGCGCGAGCTGGCGTGCGACTGCTACCTCGACGAAAAAATCCTCGAAAGGATATTCGGCAGCCTCGAGCAGCCGGTGCGCTCGATGGGATTGTTTTTCTCCACCATCAACCAATACATTGCCGAGATGCAAAAGAGGGTCAAAATGCTGAACGAGTGCTACACGGCGGTTCAAAAGGCTCAGATAGCCGGCTCGGCGATAAAGGCCACGCAAAAAAACCCCGACCCACCCATAATCTGGTAAATCGAAAACAGACGGAGCGACGGCGCTGGGGCCTCGACGGGGTTCCCATATTGCGCGATTGCATGCGCTTACGCCCTATTCCCCGGACCAAACGTTACATCGCAAATAAAAATTGGACTGAAGTAAAA
The DNA here is from genome assembly GCA_031274465.1 of Synergistaceae bacterium. GTDB lineage: Bacteria > Synergistota > Synergistia > Synergistales > Synergistaceae > JAIRKI01. Next base: position 890 of record JAISQC010000079.1, read on the forward strand.
TCAAACGCTTCATTAGCGGCTATCTATTATAATATTGTTATATTATAATATTCTGATAACAGTGGCGCGCCAGCGGCGTGATGTCTGTTTTTCAATCTGCCCCGAAGATACGGACCTTCGGGAATTTATGGGAGGAAATGAAGCCATGTCAACCAGAACCAATGTAACCCTGGACGGCAACGAGGCCGCGGCCTACGTTGCGCACGCAACGAACGAGGTAATATCCATCTATCCGATAACTCCTTCGTCGAACATGGGAGAATGGGCCGATCAGTGGAGCTCCGAGGGGCGCCCAAACATATGGGGCACCATCCCGAGCGTGGTTGAAATGCAGAGCGAGGCCGGCGCAAGCGGCGCTTACCACGGCGCTCTCCAGACAGGCGCGCTGGGGACCACGTTCACTGCGTCACAGGGGCTCCTGCTGATGATCCCGAACATGTTCAAGATCGCAGGAGAACTCACAAGCACGGTCATGCACGTTTCCGCACGCACCGTGGCGGCACACGCCCTGTCGATCTTCGGGGACCACTCCGACGTCATGGCGGCCCGCTCGACAGGCTGGGCGATGCTCTGTTCCAGCTCGGTGCAGGAGATAATGGATATGGCCCTGATCTCGCAGATGGCCACGCTCGAGGGGCGGGTTCCGATCCTGCATTTCTTCGACGGCTTCCGCACGAGCCATGAGGTCATGAAAGTCGAATCGCTGTCCTACGACGACATGCGCGCGCTCATCGACCTAGGCCTGGTGCACGAGCACAGGGCGCGCGGCCTGACCCCCGATAAGCCGGTGTTGCGGGGGACCGCTCAGAACCCCGATACGTTCTTCCAGTCTCGCGAAGCGTGCACGCCCTATTTCAACGCAATGCCCAGCATCGTGCAGCGCGCCATGAACAAGTTCGCCAACCGCGTGGGGCGCAGCTATCATCTATTCGACTACTACGGCGCCCACGACGCGAAGCGCGTCATAGTCATGATGGGAAGCGGCGCATACGTCGCCCGCGAGGCCGTGGAGCACATGGTGGCTAAGGGCGAGCGCGTGGGCCTTTTGATAGTCCGCCTGTACCGCCCGTTCGACATCGGGATTTTCCTGAACTCGCTTCCGGCGACAGTTGTCTCCGTCGCGGTCCTGGACCGCTGCAAGGACGCTGCGGCGCCTGGCGAGCCGCTTTATATGGACGTGGTGCAGGCGCTTTCGAGCCGTCCCGACGTAGCGGTGACGGGCGGGCGCTATGGCCTGTCCTCGAAGGATTTTACGCCAGCGATGGTAAAAGCCGTCTTCGACGAGCTCATCACGCTAAAGCCGAAAAACAGCTTCACGGTCGGCATCGAGGACGACATATCCTTCAGCAGCCTGAATTTCGACAAGGAGTGGACGACCGAAGACCCCAAGTGCGTTCGCTGCCTTTTCTACGGCCTAGGCGCCGACGGAACGGTCGGGGCGAACAAAAACTCCATCAAGATCATCGGCGAGGACACGGACAATTACGCCCAAGGCTATTTCGAGTACGACTCGAAAAAATCCGGCGGCATCACGACCAGCCACCTGCGTTTCGGCCCGAACCCCATTTACGCCTCCTATTTCATCCATCACGCAAATTTCATAGCCTGCCACCAATTCTCGTTCCTCGAGAGGTATGACATGCTGAAAAACGCCGTGGACGGCGCCACGTTCCTCATAAACAGCCCTTACGGGAAGGACGAGGTTTGGGACCATATACCGCTCAAAGTGCAGCGCCAGATAATCGACAAAAAGATCAAGCTCTACACCATCGACGCCATAACGATAGCCAGGGAAACTGGCATGGGCGGAAGGATAAACACGATCATGCAGACGTGCTTCTTCGCGATCAGCGGCGTTCTTCCGAAGGAAGAGGCTATCGGCGCGATAAAGAAGTCCATCAAGAAGACATACGGGCGCAAGGGCGATGAGGTGGTGAAGAAGAACATCGAGGCTGTCGATTCCACCCTCGCCAATCTGTTCGAGGTAAAAATCCCAGCCGAAGCTTCGGCCAAATTCGACGTAAGGGACGCCGTGGCTCCCGATTCGCCGGATTTCGTGCGCCGCGTGCTGGCCCCGATGATGATAAACGAAGGCGACTCGCTCCCCGTGTCCGCCATGCCCGAAGACGGCAACTACCCAACGGGGACGACCCAGTACGAAAAGCGCAACGTGGCGATAGACATACCGGCCTGGGACCCCGACACCTGCATACAGTGCGGAAAATGCGCTCTGGTCTGCCCGCACGCCACAATCCGATCCAAGGTCTATGACAGCGGGCTTTTGAAAGACGCTCCGGCGACGTTCAAATCCAAAGACGCTAACTGGAAGAATTTCGCCGGCATGAAATACACTGTGCAGATCGCCCCGGAGGACTGCATAGGCTGCGGCCTTTGCGTCTTCAACTGCCCGGCGAAGAACAAAACCGACCCCTCCAAAAAGGCGATCAATATGGCCGAACAGCTTCCCCTGAGGGAGGCGGAAAGGGACAACTGGAATTTCTTCCTCGGAATTCCAGACGTGAACCGCAACGAGCTGAACCACTCCTCTGTCAAGGACGTGCAGCTCCTGCACCCCCTCTTCGAGTTCTCCGGCGCGTGCGGGGGCTGCGGCGAGACCCCGTACATCAAGCTTCTGTCCAGCCTCTTTGGCGACAGGGCGCTCATCGCGAACGCCACTGGATGCAGCTCCATATACGGAGGGAACCTGCCGACGACGCCGTGGACGTACAACAGCGACGGCAAAGGGCCTGCGTGGAACAACTCGCTGTTCGAGGACGCGGCCGAGTTCGGCCTTGGCTACAGGCTCACGCTCGACAAGCACCGCGAATTTGCTGTGGAGCTGCTGCAAAAACTGTCCAGCGACATAGGCCCGGACCTCGCCAGGAAGATAACGGACGCCGTTCAGACGACCGAAAAGGAAATCAACGAACAGCGCAAGAATGTCGAGCTGCTGAAGGAGAAACTGTCGTGGATGGACTCCCCCGATGCCATCGAGCTTCTGAGCGTCGCGGATTCACTGGTCAAAAAGAGCGTATGGCTGATAGGAGGCGACGGGTGGGCGTACGACATCGGCTACGGCGGCCTCGACCACGTGCTTGCAAGCGGGCGCAACGTCAACATACTGGTCCTCGACACCGAGGTGTACTCCAACACCGGCGGCCAGATGTCCAAATCGACCCCGCGCGGCGCCGTCGCGAAGTTTGCGGCTGGGGGAAAGAAAGCCGGCAAGAAAGACCTCGCCCTCATGGCGATGTCGTATGGGTCAGTATACGTCGGTCGGGTGGCGATGGGCGCGAACGACGCGCATACCGTAAAGACGTTCCTGGAGGCCGAGGCATACAACGGCACCTCGATAATAATCGCATACAGCCACTGCATCGCCCACGGCATCGAGATGAACCACGGCTTGGAGCAGCAGAAAAAGGCTGTCGATTCCGGGCACTGGATATTGATGCGATATAACCCGACGCTCGCGTCAGAGGGCAAAAACCCTCTTTTAATAGACAGCAAGGCAGCGACGCTTCCTCTTTCCGAATACATCTATCAGGAGGTCCGCTACAAGGCGCTCCAGAAATCCAACCCGTCGGCGGCGGCCGAGCTGCTGGCCGAGGAGGAGCGCGAGCTGAAAATGAAGTGGCGCTTCTATCAGCACATGGCAGCTATGGATTATTCGGAGAAATAATCGGTTTCGGCAAATTGTCAGGCTGCGGGGCGGCAACCGCCCCGCAGTTTTTTTGCGACACGCAGTTTTTTTGCGTGCTTGCGCAAGGCGCGAAAGTGTGGTATTGTATTTTCCGCCAAAACACACGCCGAAGGACCGGCATTTCTGTCGCCGCAGATGCGGTGGGCTTGTTCGGGAAGATTTCGGCGGAGGAAAAAACAGGAGGTAATAAAATTGGGCGTAGTCAACATGAAGCAACTGTTGGAGTGCGGCGTTCACTTCGGCCATCAGACCCGCAGATGGAACCCGAAGATGAAGCCGTATATTTTTACCGAACGGAACGGCATCTACATCATCGATCTTCAGAAGACCGTGAAGGGGCTCGAGCGGGCCTACGATTTCGTCCGCGAGACATCGAAAGGCAACGGGAGCGTCCTCTTCGTGGGGACAAAGCGCCAGGCTCAGGACCCGATCCGCGACGAGGCGGTGCGGTGCGGGCAGTTTTTCATCAACCAGAGGTGGCTTGGCGGGCTTCTGACAAATTTCGCGACTATCCGAAAGCGCGTAAACCGCATGGTCGAACTTGCCGCGATGGACGCGGACGGCTCCATCAACAAATACCCGAAAAAAGAAGTGATAAAGCTCCACAAGGAAAGGGACAAGCTCGAAAAATCGCTGTCTGGAATAAAGGACATGAAGGAAGTCCCTTCCGCGCTGTTCGTCATAGACCCGCGCAGGGAGACGATAGCAGTGCTGGAGGCCCGCAAGCTCGGCATCCCTGTGATAGCCATCGTAGACACCAACTGCGACCCGGAGGTGATCGACTACCCAATACCGGGGAACGACGACGCCATCAGGGCGATAGAGCTGATAGTAAACCTGATGTCCAGCGCCTTCATCGAAGGGCGCCAGGGAGTCGATGGAATGCCGGCCTCCGCAGGCGAAGAAGACGAAGAGCCAACCGCGAACGATGAGACCATCGTGATACGCGAAAAGCTCGACGACGCGTACTCCGAGGTCGGCGAGAAAGTCGCGAATCAGGAACTCGAAGAACGCAAAGGCTGGAAGGAGTCGGTATAATATGGCAGTGGACACTGAGGCCGTAAAGGAACTGCGCTCCCGCACCGGCGCGGGCATGATGGACTGCCGGAACGCGCTCGCGGAGTGCGGCGACATTGAAAAGGCCATAGACTACCTTCGCGAGAAGGGCTTGGCGAAAGCGGCAAAAAAAGCAAGCCGGGCTGCGGAGCAGGGAAGCGTTTTCAGCTACATCCACACGAACAACAAGATAGGCGTGCTGCTTGAGCTCAACTGCGAAACCGACTTCGTGGCGAAGACCGACGAGTTCAAGACTCTTGGCCATGAACTGTGCATGCAGATAGCCGCGGCAAGCCCCCTTTATATCTCCGAGCAGGACGTCCCGGCCGGAGACCTCGAGCGGGAAAAGGAGATTTACCGCAAACAAGCGCTCGAAGAGGGCAAGCCTGAGGCAATAGTCGACAGGATCGCCGATGGCAAGATAGCCGCTTTCTACCAGGACAACTGTCTTCTCGAACAAAACTATATACGCGACCCAAAGGTAAAGATAAAAGACCTCATCGTCGCCGACATAGCGAAAATGGGGGAAAACATCGTGGTTCGCAGGATGGCGAGATTTGCGATAGGGGCATAGACATAAGGATGTTTTTTTAAGAAGCGGGGGATTTTAATCCCTCGTTTTTTTATGTATGGCCCATGGGGGTGGAGAAAGTGTCCGATCAATATGAATATAAAAGAATACTGCTCAAATTATCCGGGGAGATACTTGCCGGGAACGAAAAATTCGGCCTCAACTATCCAGCGATCAACGAGATATGCTCCGAGATAGCGACGGTGGCGAAAGCCGGGATCGAAATAGCGATGGTCGTCGGGGGGGGCAACTTCATACGCGGGGCGCGCGCCGAGGGCCAGGGGATGGATCGCGTCCAAGCCGACCAGATGGGGATGCTCGCCACGGTCATCAACGCGCTCGCCCTCCAGAACGCGCTCGAGCAACTGGGGATGCCCACCAGGGTCCAGACAGCGATTGAAATGCGTTCGATCGCCGAGCCTTTCATAACGCGCCGCGCAATACGCCACCTCGAGAAAGGGCGCATACTGATATTCGCGGCCGGCACAGGCTCCCCCTTTTTTTCCACAGACACGGCGGCGGCGCTTAGGGCTTCGGAGATTAAATCCGATTGCCTATTGAAAGCAACCAAAGTAGATGGTATATATGACAAAGATCCGACAGAGTTCAAAGACGCGAAGTTCCTGCCGGAGGTAAGCTTCGCCGATGCCATCCAGAAACAGATAAAAGTCATGGACGGGGCGGCGTTTTCGCTTTGCATGGAGAACAAAATGCCTATAATAGTGTTCGACGTCAGGCGCAGGGGCAGCCTCACGAAGCTGCTCCTTGAAGGAGAGAGGACGGGCTCCGTCGTATCGTGACGAAAAAACTGCAAAGGAGTGGTTGCAAATGCCTCAAACGCTGCTGAAAGACTTGAAGGGCCGCACCTCAAAGGCGCTCGACCACATGAAGAGGTCCTACGCCGGAGTGAGGACTGGGCGGGCGCATCCGGCGCTCGTCGAGGACATAAAGGTGGACTATTTCGGGACGGTGATGCCCCTGAAGCAGCTGGGCACCGTAAATATCCCGGAGCCGCGGCAGATAGTGATAAACGTGTGGGACAAAACCGCGCTCAAGGCAGTGGAAAAGGCGATCCAAGCTTCGCCGCTGGGCATAAACCCCCAGCCTGACGGGGAAACCATAAGGCTTAACATCCCGGAGCTCACCAGAGAGCGCCGCACTGAATTGACCAAACTCGTCAACAAATACGCTGAAGAATGCCGGGTCGCCACGCGCAACGTCCGCCGTGAGATAGTGGATTCCCTCAAAAAGCTGGAAAAGGATTCGAAAATAAGCGAAGACGAACTGAAAAAATATCAGAAGGAGGTTCAGGACATCACAGACGAGGCGATCAAAAAAGTAGACGAGGCGCTAGCCGAAAAAGAACGCGAAATCATGAACGACTGAGCGGCGATAATTTCCATGCTCGCGTGAAAGCGGCCCGTCGGGCAAGCGCGGGCCGCTTTTGAGCTTTACACGTCTACGGCAGTCTGTGCCCTGCCGCTTGGAAAATCTCGTACCACTCCTCGCGGGTGAGCGTGACATCTGCCGCCTTCGCGCAGTCCTTCAGCCGCGACACGTTCATGGTCCCAGTGACTGGCTGTATTTTAGCCGGATGCCGCAGCAGCCACGCCATGACTATGGTCGTAGGCGAAACGCCGTATCTCGTGGCCACTTCGCCGAGTTTGGCGTTGAGTTCAGGGTATTTGTCGCTTCCGAGAAACACGCCCTCGAAAAAACCATACTGGAAAGGCGACCACGCCTGAATTGTGATCTGGTGGAGGCGGCAGTAGTTGAGGGCTCCGTTGTCCCTGTCCAGCGCCATGTCATCGCTGATGTTCATGTTCATCGTCTGCGAGATCAAAGTGGCGTTGGTCACGCTCAGCTGGAGCTGGTTTGCGACAAATGGCTGCTTTACGTGATGCTGAAGGAGGCTGATCAGGTTGGGGTCCTGGTTGGACACCCCGAAATTCCGCACCTTTCCGCTGGAATGAAGCTCGTCGAACGCCTCGGCTACTTCCTCAGGCTCGACGAGCGCGTCTGGGCGGTGCAGGAGCAGCACGTCGAGATAGTCGGTCTTCAGGCGTTTCAGCGTGCCGTCCACCGCCTCGAGGATATGGGACTTGGAAAAGTCGAACATCCTTCCGGGCGAGGTCACGATCCCGCATTTCGACTGAAGGAAGACCTTCTCTCGGACAGTCCCGTTCATTCCTATCGCTTTAGCGAAAATGCTCTCGCATTCCCCGTCTGAGTAACAGTCCGCATGGTCGAAAAAGTTCGCCCCGATGTCCAATGCCGTCTTCACGAACGTCTCCGCCGCCTTCGCGTCAAGACTATTTATCCTCATGCAGCCCACGGCTATCGTTGGGACCTGCAAGTCGGATTTGCCAAGTTTTATAGTGCGCATTGCCTCAACCCCTTTTATATAAGTTTTAATAGCTTTGCTAAATATAGTATAACAATAAATTGACAAAAATACCGCTCACCCCACGAATGTTCAATGAAAAAATGCGAAAAACCTGCCTCACGGCAATGAATTGCGGTGCATCCAAGGAGCTTGCGCCCTAAAAATTCACGGTCTCGACACCGAAAAACTCGCACGATTCGCGTCGATGCGGTCTGTCATTACAGATTTAGGTCGAGGAAAAACGCAAAGGGGAAAACGCAAAAACGCAAGCCAAAAACGCAAACCTGCCGGAAATGAAGCGTAAACACTGGACAACAGAAGATTCTGGCTGTAGAATTCAACCGTTTGAGTATGCGTAGGTTTTTGTTGCAGTTGATCCAATCGCGCTTACATTTTTAGGGAGGAGATATTTTGGTCTTGAAGAAAACAGTTGCAATGCTGGCGGTATCACTGATTATCCTGACCCTATCGAGCGTGGCAGTTCACGCCGCGTCGGACAAAGTGGGTTTCATCGATGCCAGGAGCATATTGCCGGCGCATCCAAAGTACGAGTCGTCTCAAAAGTACGTCGATGAATTTATAACGAAGAAGAGCGAGGATGCGCGGGCCGCCGCCGAAAAAGAACCCGACGCGGCAAAGCGCATGGAAATAATCGACACGGCGCGCCGGGAATGCGGGCAG
>JAISQC010000141.1 GCA_031274465.1 Synergistaceae bacterium
GCAATTTGCCATCGTCTATGGTAATATTACGTGCGCTTTAGGGAAAGTTTATAAACTCAAGTTAATTGAAGGTGATATTCAGTGTCTCAACCGGCCTATTTGGTCTTGGAAAACTCGATGGTGTTCGAGGGGAGGTCGTTCGGGCATCCTATAGCTTCGGACGGGGTAGTCGGCGAGGTCGTTTTCACGACAGGGATGACGGGTTATCTCGAAACCCTCACCGACCCCAGCTATTACGGCCAGATAATCGTCCAGACCTTTCCGATGATCGGAAATTACGGGATCATCCGCTCCGATTTCGAGAGCCCGCATGTTCAGCCGAGGGGGTACATCGTGAGGGAGCATTGCCTGAAACCATCGAACTTCAGATCCGAGGGCGATCTGGACTCGTTTCTGGCTGAAGAGGGGATCGTTGGCGTGTGCGGGGTCGATACCAGGGCCATAACGAGGGTGATAAGGGAACGAGGCGTGATGAACGGCGTCATAACGGCAGATCCGGCCTCCGCCGATATGGACGCGGTAAAAAGCTACGCCATAAAGGATTCGGTCGCGAGCGTGTCCGTCAAAGCGCCCTGCGTTTCGCCGCCAGTCGGGGATGCGGCGTTCCGTGTCGTGCTGTGGGATTTCGGGGCAAAGGGGAACATCGCCGGATCGCTGTGCCGGCGCGGCTGCGAGGTCACCACCGTCCCCCACTGCTACACGGCCGAACAGATAGCGGCCCTGCGGCCGGACGGTGTGATGCTCTGCAACGGCCCCGGGGACCCTGCCGACAACCCTGAGATAATAGAAGAACTCAGGAAACTGACGGAACTCGGAGTGCCGATCTTCGGCATATGCCTCGGGCACCAACTGCTCGCGCTCGCGATGGGCGCTCGCACCGAGAGGCTCAAGTACGGGCACAGGGGGGCAAACCAGCCGGTGCGCGACGTAAAAACCGGCTCGCTTCACATCACCACGCAAAACCACGGCTATGCCGTGATACCGGAGAGCATCCCGGAAGACGTGGCAGAACTGCGCTATTCCAATGCCAACGACGGCACCTGCGAAGGAATAGACTATAAGAATATCCCCGCATTCACGGTCCAATTCCACCCAGAGGCGGCTGCCGGCCCTCTCGACACCGGTTTTTTGTTCGATCGTTTCACCGATATGATGGGGGCGCGCAAAAATGCCTAAAAACCGGGATATACGCCGCACGCTCGTTATAGGGTCGGGCCCGATAGTGATAGGGCAGGCCGCCGAGTTCGACTATGCCGGGACGCAGGCTTGCAGGGCGCTAAAAGAGGATGGCGTGGAAATAGTGCTGGTCAACTCCAATCCGGCGACGATCATGACCGACACGGCGATGGCCGACTCGATATACATAGAACCCCTCTCCGCCGCGACTTTAAAGAGGATAATACAGAAGGAGAAGCCCGACAGCGTGTTGCCGACCCTTGGCGGGCAGACCGGCCTCAACCTGGCGATGAAGCTCGCCCGCGAGGGATTTTTCGAGAAGAACGGAATAAGGCTGCTCGGAGCGTGCCCAGAGACCATAGACAGGGCCGAGGACAGGAAGATGTTCAAGGAGACGATGGAGGGCATCGGGCAGCCGGTTATTCCATCCGACGTGGTCAGCACAGTCGAGGACGCGGTCAAATTCGCGCGCGTGATCGGCTATCCGCTCATCGTGCGCCCGGCGTTCACGCTCGGCGGAACCGGCGGCGGCATCGCGAACGACGAGGGGGAACTCCGCGCCACGGCGCTCGTGGGGCTGAAATTCTCACCCATAGGGCAGATACTGGTCGAAAAATCGGTGGCCGGATGGAAGGAGATAGAGTACGAGGTCATGCGCGACGCAGCGGGAAACTGCATAACGGTCTGCAGCATGGAGAACCTCGACCCAGTCGGCATCCACACCGGAGACAGCATCGTAGTAGCCCCGGCGCTCACTCTGGCGGACAAGGAGTATCAGATGCTGCGCACCGCCGCGCTGGACATAATCAGCGAGCTCAAAATAGAAGGCGGGTGCAACTGCCAGTTCGCGCTCGACCCGAACAGCTTCGAGTACGCCGTCATCGAGGTGAACCCCAGGGTCTCCCGTTCCTCGGCGCTCGCTTCGAAAGCCACCGGCTACCCGATAGCCAAGGTCGCGGCCAAGATAGCAATAGGCTACAGGCTGGACGAGATACCGAACTCCGTGACCGGCAAGACCTGCGCGTGCTTCGAGCCTGCTATCGACTACGTAGCGGTAAAGTTCCCGAAATGGCCGTTCGACAAGTTCGCCTCGTCCGTGCGCACGCTCGGCACTCAGATGAAGGCTACCGGCGAGGTCATGGCGCTCGCCGACAATTTCGAGGCCGCGCTCATGAAAGCCGTCCGGGGGGCGGAGATGCACCAACAGACGCTTTACCTCTCCAAGCTGGAGCGGATGGATGACGTCGAGCTAAAGACGGCGATGGCCACCGCGACAGACGAGAGGATATTTCAGGTGTTCGAGGCGCTGAGGCGCGGACAATCCTGCGACGAGGTATTTGAGGCAACCGGGATAGACCGCTGGTTCCTGCACAAACTATTGAACCTCGTCAATTTCGAGGCGCAGTTGAGGGAGGAAGGTCTGACAGGCGAATCGTACCGCGAGGGCAAACGCCTGGGCTATCCCGACGCGGTGCTCGAAAAAATTTCCGGATGCCGGGCAGAGAAGCATTTGAGCGCGTCGTACAAGATGGTCGATACATGCGCCGGAGAATTTGCGGCGCGGACGCCGTATTTTTACGCGACTCTCGGGGAAAACGAGGCCGCGGAGTTCATAAAGACGGGCGGCGGGAAGGGAACGATAGTGGTGCTTGGCTCCGGCCCGATCAGGATAGGGCAGGGCATCGAGTTCGACTATTCCAGCGTGCATTGCGTGTGGGCATTGAAAAAACAGGGCTACGAAGTGGCGATAATCAACAACAACCCTGAGACGGTCTCGACCGATTTCGACACGGCGGACCGTCTTTATTTCGAGCCACTGACGCCCGAGGACGTCTGCGACATACTGTCGTTCGAGCGACCGCTTGGCGTAGTTGCCGCGTACGGCGGGCAAACAGCCATAAGGCTTGCCAAATACCTCCACGAAAACGGGCATAAAATCCTCGGCACGTCGTTCGACAGCATAGACCTCGCCGAGGACAGGGAGCGCTTCGACGCGCTGCTTGGAAAGCTCGGGATACTGCGCCCGGACGGGGGCACGGCAGTGACGCTGGACGAAGCTGTCTCCGTGGCGGCCCGTCTGGAGTACCCGGTGCTGGTGCGGCCCTCTTACGTGCTTGGGGGGCAGAACATGAGCATCGCCTTCTCGGAGGACGACCTGCGCGAGTTTATGGGCGTCATCTTGAGCGGCGACGTCTACGGCCCGGTGCTTATAGACAAATACCTGCGCGGGATCGAGATAGAGGTCGACGCGATCTGCGACGGCGAGGAAATACTAGTGCCCGGCATAATGGAGCACGTGGAGCGCACCGGCATACATTCCGGCGACTCGATAGCCGTGTACCCGGCCATCAACGTGACGGACAGGCTGATAGAAAAAATCGTGTCGCACACGCGCAGCATAGCCCTCGAAATGAAGACGCTCGGGCTGGTCAACATCCAATACATAATCCACCAGGGCGAGCTGTACGTGATAGAGGTCAACCCAAGGGCTTCGCGCACCGTGCCGTACATAAGCAAGGTCACCGGCATCCCGATGGTGGATCTCGCCACCAGGGCCATGCTGGGGGAAAAGCTCGCCGGCATGGGCTACGGGACCGGGCTTTACCCTCCGGCCCCTTACACGGCAGTGAAGGTTCCGGTTTTTTCGTTCGAGAAGCTCCACGGCGTGGACACCCACCTCGGCCCTGAGATGAAGTCCACCGGCGAGGTGCTTGGCATCGGCAAGACGCTGGAGGAGGCCATGTTCAAGGGGTTGCTTGCGGCCGGCTATAACATGGAGAGGAAGGGCGGCGTCCTGTTCACCGTCCGCGACAGCGACAAACCCGAGATCGTGGACGTGGCGAAAAAATACGCGCAGCTCGGCTTCAACCTGTACGCGACGAAGGGGACCGCCAAAGTGCT
>JAISQC010000213.1 GCA_031274465.1 Synergistaceae bacterium
CGCATAGCGGCGCTGCGGGGAAACATCTCTGAAACCGGATTCATCCTCGGGAGCGGCGCGGGGGCCAAGGGCGTGGACGCAGATGAAAGCGACATGGGCGCCGACCCGGGCGCCGTCGCTTTGAAACTCGCAAGAAAGCTCGGCTGCACGGTTGCCGTGACGGGCGCACTGGACGCCGTTTCGGACGGCGCCAGGACCGTGCGCGTCGAAAACGGGCATAGTGCGCTATCCCGGGTGACTGGCACTGGCTGCATGTGCTCGTCGCTCGTCGGGGCGTTCTGCGGGGCGTCGCCCGAGCGGGTCTTCGAGGCTGCCGCCTCGGCGGTGTCGTGCATGGGCATAGCGGGCGAGATCGCCTTCGAGCGGGCGGGCGGCCATGGCACCGGGGGGTTCCGAGTAGCGATAATCGACTCGCTGAGCAACATGACGAGCCGCACCATAAAAGAGAGTGCCAAAATATATGAAGCGTGACGCTGATTACTCGCTCTACCTCGTCACGGACCGGGGGCTGATGAGCGCCCCGTCGATGGAATCGGCGGTCGAAAGCGCCATAAGGGGAGGCTGCACGATAGTCCAGCTCAGGGAGAAAACGTCCACGTCCCTCGATTTCTTCGAGAAGGCGCGTAGCGTCAAATCCGTGACGGACAGGCTAGGCGTCCCGCTTATCATAAACGACCGGCTCGACATCGCGCTCGCGGTGGGGGCGGATGGGGTCCACGTCGGCCAGAGCGACATTCCGGCATACGCGGCGAGGAAAGCCGCCGGGAATGACATGATCTTAGGCGTGTCCGCGTCCAACTTGGAAGAGGCAAAGGCCGCCGAGGCCGCAGGGGCGGACTACCTAGGCGTCGGGGCGATGTTCGCGACCGGGACGAAGACGGACGCCCATCTAACGTCGATAGAAGAGCTAGCGATCATCCGAAGCGCGATTTCCATCCCAATCGTGGCGATCGGAGGCATCAACGCCCGCACGGCGCCAATGTTCCGAGGCACCGGCATAGACGGGATCGCCGTGGTGTCCGCGATAATCGGGGCGCCAGACATCGAGTCCGCCGCACGCGAGATGAAATGCCTGTTCGAGCGCGAGATAAAGGGCTGGCCGTAATGGGCGCGCCTGCTGTCATCTTCGACATGGATGGGACCATCTTGGACTCCATGGGGGTATGGGAGAAGATCGACGCCGATTTCCTCGCCCGCAGGGGCCTAAGCGTTCCGGCGGGCTATTTCGACGACGTGGGCCACATGTGCTTGCGCGATGCCGCGAGCTATACGATCAGGCGTTTTTCCCTCCCCGATAGCCCGGACGAGCTCGTGAGGGAGTGGAACGACATGGCTTGCGACGAGTACGCCCACAACATCCCGATGAAGCGCGGCGCCCGCGAATACCTTCACCGGCTCGAGGAAAACGGCGCCAAAATGGCGATAGCCACCAGCTCCCCCATCGGACTGTGCATTCCAGCGCTCCGCAACAACGGCGTGGAGGGTTTCTTCGATGCGGTATGCACGGCCGACGAGGTCGGGCGGGGCAAGGAATCCCCGGACATCTTCATATTGGCGGCGAAGAAGCTGATGGCGGACCCGAGGGACTGCATAGTGTTCGAGGACAACCTGCGGGCCGCGCAAAGCGCGCGCGCAGCCGGAATGTCGGTCTGGGGCGTATACGACGATTCCGCGCACCGGCACTGGGAAGAGATGAAGCGATTTGCCGACGGGTGGACGATCGATTTCGCCAACGCCCCAATCGCGTAAAATCAAGGAGGTTTTCTTCTAATGTCGTTTTCAAGAGGGCTCAGGGAAAAAGCGGGCACGTTCTGGGAGGCGGGGTACATGCACCCGTTCGTCCAGGAACTAGGGCGCGGGACCCTCGGGCGGGAGAAGTTCAGGTTCTACCTCATGCAGGATTACCGATACCTGATGTCGTATGCCAAAGTATTCGCGCTGGGGGTTTTAAAATCCGACTCAGAGCGCCTCATGTCGCATTTTTCCTCCTCGCAGAACGCCATACTGAACGGCGAGATGGACATACACAGGGAGTACATGAGATCGTTCGGCATCTCGGCCGCCGAGATGGAGGGTTGCAAGCCGTCGCTGTTCAACAGGGCGTATACCGCGAACATGCTGGCAGTCGCGCAGGAAGGCGGGGTTGCGGAGATAATAGCAGTCATCTTCCCCTGCGCCTGGACTTACTCCGACTACGCGAGGCGGCTTGCCTCGGATTACTCCGAAACGCTGCCGCGCAATTTTTACAAATCCTGGATCGACGGCTACGCGAGCGACGAATTTTCAAAATCGTTCGAGTGGTTCTACGACGCGCTCGACGAAGCCTGCGAGCGCAAATCTGAGGCCGAGCTGGAACGGATCGCTGAGATTTTCGTCTCGAGCGTCGAGTTCGAATGCATGTTCTGGGACATGTCCTACAAATGCCTCATGTCGCACGGATGAAAACGCGGCTGCCGCCCACGTGCGCGCGAACTCGGGGCGGCAGCCGCTCGTCTTTGGGGGCTTGCGGTGGGCGCATCGCGGCGTCAGCGCGCATCTAGCCGCCGACCGCGTTAAGCGTCAATGCGCCAGCCTCGAGCGCGCCTTGATGCTCGGGCGCGAATTGCTCATCTTCATTTTCCCAAAGCCACTCGTGGATGATCTCATCCAGCCTCACGGCGTCGATCGGTTTCGGCAGAAGCGCCTGAAAGCCCTTTTCGAGGAACATTTTTTCCGTTCCGTCGAAGGCGTTGGCGGTGAGCGCGATGATCGGGATGCTCTTCGCGTACCCGGTGCCGATGTCCTCGCGGATGATGCGGGTCGCTTCGACCCCGTCGATGTCTGGCATCACTTGGTCCATGAATATGGCGTCATACTCGGCCTTGCCCTCGCGTATCAATCTGATTGCCTCCCAGCCGCTTGATACGCAATCCACCTGCATTCCGTAGGGTTCCAGCAATGCTGCGGCCACATCCAGATTGACCTCGACGTCATCGACGACCAGGACCCTTATCCCGGGAAGCTTGATGCGATCGAGTTTTGCGTTGCCGAACACCTTGCCCGCGCAATACTGGAACCTCTTCAGGTTTTCCACGAACTCCGCCCCTATCGGGACGTCGGTGACAAAACCCTGCGGGACCCTCACTGCAAACGAGCTGCCCTTCCCGTATTCGCTCTCCGCCGCGATGGTGCCGCCCATCATGATCACTATCGTCTCCGTCATCGCATAGCAATCCCCAGACCCTTTGACATAGCTGCGGGACAAATGGCCGGAGGGGTTGGACATAAGCTCTTTCAGCTCCTCCGGCTTAAACCCGACGCCGGTATCGGATACGCGGATCGTGAGCCATTCGTGTATCCCCTCTTTCTCGCAGGAGAGGGAAAGGTCGATGGCGCCCTTCTTCGTGAACTTCAGCGCGTTGGCGAGCAAATTGTTGCAGACGAGCTCGACGCGAAGATCGTCCCCGAACAGTTTCCTCGGCAGCGCCTCGTCGATCTGCACGTTGAACCTGATCGGCTTATCCCCGATGCGCATGGCGTTTAACGTCACGATGTCGTTGATCAGGCTCGGGACGTCGTATTCCACGGGCATTAGCTCGAAGTTCCTGCTCTCGCTGTCCGAAAAGCTGAAGATGTTGTTGGCTATGCCCATAAGGGCCACCCCCGCGTTGTGGATTTTCTCCATGCTGTCGCGCGCCCACCCCTGAGCCTCTTCGCTCTCGAGCATGTGCTCGGACAGGCGGACCACGGAATTGAGCGGCGTCCTCATCTCATGCCGCATGTTGGCGTGGGATCTCACCCTCGCCTCTGACATGCTTTTGACGGCTTTGTTCATCTCTTTGAGGCGGTTGTTCTGCTCCTTGACCTTCAAAAACGGATGCGCCAGTTTCCAAGAGGCGGGCAGGGCCATCAAAACACCGGCCGACAAAAATACCGCCGCAGTGAGCATCAGGAAATTTTCAAGCAGGGAAACGTGGCCGAACGGTTGCGTTCCCGCCGCGGACAACCCAGTTCCCGATGCTTGGAAAACGCGGCTCTGGATAAAAAACAGATTAACCCCCAAATTTGCCGCCGTGACGACGGCTACGATGCCCGCAATTACGAGAAATACCTTGGCTCGATCTGACAATTTGCTCCCTCCTTTTCCCTTTCGCGCCGAGGGAAAACATCCCCACAGCTCTTAGGTTTTATTTTGTTGCGTAATTTATAAAACATTTCGTAATACCATAAAATAGCCCGGAAAAAAATTTCGTTATCGCGAATAAAAAAATGTTTGCATAAACTCCCGTTCGCAAAAACGCGCCGCGCCCCGCTTGGGCAATCGCAAAATACGGCCTGTGTTGCATGATAAAAAATCACAACATACGCCTAATTAGGTATTGCTTTTTCACGCGCGAAAGGGTAATCTCGCATCGTTACTAAAATAACAATAAATGGCTTGGGGGAAATGCCCGCCAAAAGGGACGAGCCCACGACATGAGAAACCGCATCTTTAACAGTGGTTTGAACATCGCCAATGAGAATAGAGCCTTGCTCGAGAGGCCTCGCCTGAAAAAGCTGCTGGCGGAGGCGATAAAGAGCCGTACTGTCTTTGTAACCGCAGGCGCCGGCTACGGCAAGACGCTGGCAGTCTATTCCTTTCTGCAGGATTACGACGCGACGACGGTGTGGATTCAGCTCTCGGAGAGGGACAACCTCGGAACGAGGTTTTGGGAGAACGTCGTGCGCTCGATCGCACTGCACGACGAACTCTTTGCCGCCCGCTTGGAGGAGGTCGGGTTCCCGGAGACCGACGATCAATTCGAAAAATACCTTTCGATATCGAAGGACGAACAGCTATTGTTGCCCGGAAAATATGTGATAGTGTTCGACGATTTTCACCTTTTGAAGGAAAGGCCGGTCTTGCGGTTCCTCGAGCGGGCCATACAATCCCGGTCCCCGTTTCCGAGCCTGACAAGTTTTCTAATTTCACGGACCGAACCCGACATAAACGTCGTCAGCCTGATCTCCAAGGGGCTTGTCTTCAGCATTGGCGAGGAAGATTTGCGCTTGACGGAAAGCGAGACGTCGCAATATTTCCAACTGCTCAACATCCCCCTCTCATCGCAGAGCGTTTCCAATATTTGCGAGGACACTGCGGGATGGATTCTCGCCATTCATCTGGTCGCCCTGTCGCTGAAAAAGTCGCCCGCTCACGACCAGAGCGCCCGCATTGCCATGAAGCTCAACATCTTCAAGATGATCGAGAGCGAAGTCTTCATGGTGATCTCGGACAAGCTGCGGCGCTTTCTCATCAAACTGTCCCTGGTCGATCATCTTTCCGTCGAACTGGTTTTGATTCTTGCCGGAGGGGACGAGACGCTCCTGGCGGAACTCGACAAGGTCACTTCTTTTGTGAGGCGCGACATTTATTCGCAGACGTATCTCATCCACCACCTGTTCCTCGACTACCTGCGGCAAAAGCAGGATGACTTGACTCAGGATGAAAAACGCGACACCTATTTGAAGGCGGCCAGATGGTGCGATGAGAACGACTACAAAATTGACGCGATTTCATACTTCGACAAGATTGGGGATTACGAAGCGATTGTCGGCATTGCGTATAATTTTTTGAGTCAGATTCCATACGACCATGCGCAGTTCATCCTGGACATCTACGACAAGGCCCCAACCGAAGAATTAGAGAAGATCGCAGTCTACCATTCCCAGCGGTCGCGCCTGCTCGTCAGCCTGAAACGTTACGATGAAGCGATAGCGGATATCGAGGCGCGGATCGAAAAATATTCCGCCCTTCCGAGCACCGCTTTTACCAACCGCATCATTTGCGGCGTATATACGAATTTAGGCATGGTGAGATACCTGATGGCACCTCACACGGACCGTTACGATTTCGACGAGGCGTTTGAGAAGGGGGATTATCGTTACAGGCTCACCCCATATCCTGTATCCGGCCCCGTGACAAGCATCAGTTTGGATGCGTGGGCCTCCAAAGTCGGGACCGCAAGAAAAGGCGCAATGGAAGAGTGTATCGAGGCTTTGTCGCGCTCGATCCCCCATGTCTCCAATGTGTTAAGTGGCAATATGTACGGGCTCGACGATCTGGCAAGGGGCGAGCTGTATTTTTACAAGGGAGACCTCAAAAACGCGTCAACGTTCTTCAACCAGGCGCTCTATAAGTCGCATGAGCGAAACCAGTATGAGGTGCGAAACCGGTCACTGTTTTACCTGCTTCGGATCGGAGTCGCCAGGGGAAATTATGAGGAAGTTCAGAAACTGTTCAAGAGTCTGGAAGCGCAGTTAGAGATGAAAGAGTACATCTCGCGGTTTATCACCTTCGATATCGTTTCGAGCTGGTATTTTTCGGTCATGCGCCAACCGCAGTTAATCGCGGGTTGGATACTGGATGATTTTGCCAAAAGCTCCATGAACACGTTCAAGGAGATCTTCGGGAACTTCGTCAAGGCAAAATTATTCTATGCCAATAAAAAACATCATGAGCTTTTGTCATTTCTTGAAAACGAGAAAACTTTCTGCGCCGTGTTGTTCGGGAAGCTGGAGATGAAAGTGCTCGAAGCCGCCTGTTTGTACCAGAGCAAAAAAAGAGACGCGGCGAGGGGCGCGTTTCGCGAAGCCTACGACATGGCGCTGCCGAACGATCTGGAAATGCCGTTTATCGAAATCGGCAACGACATGCGCACGCTTACGAGAGCGGCTATGCGGGACAATGCCAATGATATCCCTAGGGAATGGCTGGAGCGGATCAACCGCAAAGCCGCCACTTACGCCAAACGGGAGCTTCTGGTAGTCTCAGAGTACAGGAAAGCGAACAACCTGGGGCACGACCTGCATCTCTCGCCACGAGAGATAGAAATACTCCACGACGTATATCACGGCCTTACGCGGTCCGAAATAGCCGTGAGCCACGATCTGTCGATCAGCACGGTGAAAATGGTGCTCAGTTCGATCTATTCCAAGCTGGG
>JAISQC010000102.1 GCA_031274465.1 Synergistaceae bacterium
GCATAAATCAGGGGCTGGGCTTGAGCCTAAGCGGCGTTCGCCCGGCTCGTCGCGCGTTTGCGCTCGTTGGGGTCGAGGATGCTTTTGCGGATGCGGACCGACTTCGGGGTTATCTCGACCAATTCGTCGTCCTCGATCCATTCGAGCGATGACTCGATCGTCATCTGGCGAGGGACGTCGAGGACTATCGTGGCGTCTTTCGTGGCCGACCTGTGGTTCGTCTGCTGTTTGCGCTTGGCTGGGTTGCAGGGGAGGTCGCGGGTCTTCGCGCTCTCGCCGACTACCATGCCGCAGTATACCTCGTCGCCCGGCTTCAGGAAGAGCGTCCCGCGCTCCTGCAAGTTTTCCAGGCTGTAGCCCGTCGCCACTCCCGAGTCCATGCTGACCATGGAGCCGCGCGAGCGGGATACCATCTCGCCCACCCATGGGATGTAGCCGGTGAAGCGCGATGTCAATATTCCAAGCCCTCTCGTGTCGGTCAGGAATTCTCCCCTGTATCCTATCAGCCCTCTGGTCGGTATGCTGAATATCAGGCGCAGCACCCCCCGCCCGGCGTTTTCCATGTTTTTGAGCTCGCCCTTGCGCAATGCGAGTTTCTGTATCACTATGCCCTGATATTCCTCAGGGACGTCAATTATCAGCTCTTCCGCCGGTTCGAGCAGCTCGCCTCCCGAGCCGGTCCGCGTTATCACTTCCGGGCGCGATACGCAGAACTCCATCCCCTCGCGCCTCATCTCCTCGATCAGTATGCCGAGATGCAGCTCGCCCCTGCCGGAGACTTTGATGCCGTCGGGGCGCCCCATGTCCTCGACCCGCAGTGCCGGGTCTATCCGAGCCTCGCGTTCCAGCCGGTTTGTTATCTGGCGCAGGGTCACCGCGTTGCCGTCTTTGCCGGCGAACGGGCTTGTGTTGACGAGAAAGAACATCGACACGGTCGGCTCTTCGATGTCGAGCGGCGGCAATGGCGAATCTGCCATCGCGGAGGATGACACCGTATCGCCCAAGGCAACCTCGTCCGGGCCGGAGAACCAGATTATATCGCCAGCCCCGGCCTCGTCCACTTCGGTGCGCTCGACCCCTTCTGTTATGAACAGGTGGGCGCACGTCTCCTCGTGCTGCGACACGACCTCGAAGCCCTCGCCGCAGCCCGTCCATCTGGTGCGGGTGATCAGCACTTTGTCGCCTTTTTTGAGCGCGCCGCTTCTGATGCGCCCGCAGGCGATGCGCCCGAGATAATCGCTCCACGTGATCGTGCTCGCCTGCATCTGGAAGGGGAGGCCTTCATAGACTTCAGGGGGCGGGACGAAGTCGATTATCGCCTCGAAAAGCGCCGCCATGCCTTTTTCTTCTTCGGCTGGCTCGGATATTTCCGTGGTCATCCAGCCGTCAAGCCCAGAACCATAGAGCACCGGAAATTCGCACTGCTCGTCGGTCGCGCCTAGCTCGATGAACAGGTCGAAGGTCTTGTCCAGTGCGGTTTCAGGAGACGCGTTCGGCCTGTCGACTTTATTCACCACGACTATCGGGCGCAGGCCGAGCTTGAGCGCGCGCATGAGGACATAGCGCGTCTGGGGCATCGGCCCCTCGTTGGCGTCTACCAGCAGCAGCACTGAATCGACCATCGACAGGACCCTTTCGACCTCTCCCGAAAAATCCGCGTGCCCGGGGGTATCGACGATATTTATCCTGTAATCGTTCCAGTTGACAGAGCAGTGCTTCGACTTGATCGTTATGCCGCGTTCCTTCTCCAATGAAAGCCCGTCCATCACGCGCTCTTCCACGCGAGCGTTTTTGCGGAAGGTGTGGGCCGCCCTGAATATGGAGTCGATGAGAGTGGTCTTTCCGTGGTCTATGTGGGCTATTATGGCTACGTTGCGAATCTTTGAAGCGTCGCGCACAAATTTCACCTCGTTGGTTTAATATGTTTCTCAAACAAACACATATCATAACACTTAATGGAAGTTTATGCTAGAATGAGGGCGGGAAGTGTTTCATCCAGTCGCTGTAGGCCTTGCGCCTATGGAGGAAAGTCCGGGCTCCGCAGGGCAGGGTGCAGGAGAAATTCCTGTGGGTGCGAACCTAAGGAAAGCGCCACAGAAAATATACCGCCGGTCCGCCGGCAAGGGTGAAAAGGCGAGGCAAGAGCTCACCGGACGCGCGGCGACGCGCGTGCCTGGCAAGCCCCACCCGGAGCAAGATCGAATAGGGGAGGACGAGGCGGCCCGCTGACTCCCGGGTACGATCGCTTAGATAAATGACTGGGCACGACAGAACCCGGCTTACGAAACGCTTCCCAAAAATCTCTCCCGCGCTGCGCGGTTCCCCAAATCTATGCCTTGACGAAGCGCCCGCCTCAATATAGGATACACGAGTTAAACGTGTCCGTAGCTCAGCTGGATAGAGTGTTGGCCTCCGGAGCCAAAGGTCCCGGGTTCGAATCCCGGCGGGCACGCCAGAGATTGCAAGGGTTCAGGGGGGTTCCTCTGGGCCCATTTTTTTACCGTTACACCACCATTACACCACGGAAGGCATGGGATACCTCCCAAACATATGTTGCCTCAGGAGCGTGTCACTCTGATATAATGCGTTTGTCAACGTAAGCCGCGACAGAATTTGTAGGTTATACAATGATATGTGACAGTTGATGAGAAAGAGGAGGTAATAAGGTGGGAAGGCCCGGAATCTGGTAAAGTTGAGTTTGCGAAAACGAAACTGCCAGGAGGGCGATTTCCGCATGAACAGGATACTATCAGAAGCGTATTGGCGTCAACGAGTGGCAAAAGACGCTATGTCGGGGGGCAAGCCAATAGCGGAAGTGGCTCGGATCCACCATGTGTCGCGGATGTCGGTTTACCGTTGGGTCAAACGATACGACGGCAGAGTGGAGTCTTTATGCGAAAGGAGCCATCGCCCGCGGTCCCATCCCAATGAGCACACGCCGGAGGAAAAAGCGCTCATCAGAAGAGCGCATGCGCATCGAGGGACGCTGGGGCTTGTCTGCCTGCATATGGTTCTCACGAGCGAGCGCGGCTACCGGCGAAGCATGGGCTCGCTCTGCTGCGCCATGAGGCGCATGGGGCTTTTAGGCAATATGACTATCAAGTTGCGTCAAGTTATGAAAAATGATAAACTATCAGTCATCATAGCCATGTGAGTCGAGGTGAAGAGTGCAGATGCAACAGGAATCAATAGACTTAATTGGGTTCATGAAGCGCTTCCAAACAGAGGAACAGTGCGCTGAACTTCTTTTCAAGTTTCGATGGCCCGACGGGTTTATCTGCCTGAAATGCGGCCATGTCCGTTTTTACAGGTTAAAACGCAGAGGTCT